>NZ_VTOW01000002.1:900000-1162390 GCF_012184425.1 Candidatus Manganitrophus noduliformans | reverse complement strand
ACTCCCACCATCTCCTTCCTCCTGTATCTCGGTCCAACCGATCATACAGGATCATTGAATGGGGGTGGGTCCATTTTACATTATCGCGAACCTTCCAAGTGGGCCCACTTTACTTTATCATTCACAATTTTGGTATTCTAAAAGAAAACGTATGCTTCCAAACACAAGTTACAGTTCTTAATGAGGAGAGAACATGTTGATAAAGTGTAATCGATTTAACTTGAGTTGACAGGGAACGAGAAAGTGTGGTCAGGTTCCTCCTGCACACAAACAATCATTGGGGTAGCAGCCCCAATGATTCGGAGGAGACCATGACCACAGAACAGAAGATTATCAGAAACAAAATGAGTTTGCTAGAGTTGGCCGAATATTTAAAGAATGTCTCAGGGGCCTGTCGGGTGATGGGAGTCTCCCGGCAGCATTTCTATGACATCAAGACCGCTTATAATGAACAGGGATTGGAAGGACTCAAAGAGAAGAGCCGCAGGAAACCGTGTATCAAGAATCGAGTCGCCCCGGAGGTAGAAGAGGCGGTGGGGACCCTTGCCTTGGAGTATCCGGCCTATGGTCAGGTCCGAGCCTCCAACGAACTCAGACGTCGAGGGATTCTGGTCTCTCCCGGAGGGGTTCGCTCGATTTGGATGCGCCATGGCCTGCAGACCTTTCGTCAGAGACTGCTGCGTCTGGAAGAGAAGGCGGCGGCCGAAGGGATCGTTTTCACCGAAGCGCAGCTGGCTGCTCTGGAAGCGGCGCGCCGGGAGCGGCAGGATTCCATCGAGGAGATCGAGACGCATCATCCAGGATACCTCTTGGGGCAAGACACGAAGGACTTCGGCTACATCAAAGGGGTCGGAAGAATTTATCAGCAGACCGTGATCGACACCTACTCTGCGGTCGCTTTTGCCAAGCTGTATTTGGCGAAGATGCCGGTGACCGCCGCCGATTGTCTCAACGACAAAGCGCTGCCCTTCTTCGAGGAGCAGGGGATCCCCATCTTGAGGATCTTGACCGATCGGGGCACCGAGTACTGTGGCAGAGAAGATCAGCACCCCTATGAGCTGTATTTGCAACTCAACGAGATCGAGCACAGCAAGACAAAGGCGCAGAACCCGCAGACCAATGGGATTGCAGAGCGCTTCCATCAAACGGTCCAGAACGAGTTTTACCGAATCGCCTTCAGGAAGAAAATTTATCAAACCCTGGAGGAACTACAGGCGGATCTGGATGGGTGGGTTCACATTTATAATCAAGAGCGAACCCACTAGGGCAAACGCTGTCAAGGAAGACCGCCGATGCAGACTTTTCTAGACAGTCTGCATCTGGCGCAGGAGAAGAAGATCGCATAACAGCGAAACAGTGTCCACTCAAGTATCGTTCAGGACACATTATCCTTCGTCGAACATCAAGCCTTTTACCGGATTGTCGATCTGATAGAGGTAGCGGCGCGTTTGATCTCGACAGACCGATTTCAACTCCTCGTCTCTCATCGTTTGGCAGGCGACCTTCAACGCCTCCGCCCGCTCATGGCCTTTCTTACGGAGGAAGAGGCCGCTGACGCAGAGTTTTCGATCGGTTGCATTTCCATACTGACAGGTATAATTGACCTCCTTGGGCTGCGCAGCGATGTAAGAATGGCCATAAGCGCCCGCTGCATAAAAGCAGCTCAGGCGGGGTTTCCCTTTTAATCCGGTACATTTGAGGGCGACGGCATCGATCTGGCGGAGTTGAGTCGGACGTCCCAAGAAGAAATGAAGACAGGCGCTCGGCCACTGGGAATTGTTGAGGCAAAAATCCATCTCCGCCTCCCATCGCTCGCCCGCGGCATTCTGCGCCAATTCTTTTTGAATCTCCTCGCGTAGTTCCATGAAAAGACCCGACTGGCAATAATACTGCATGGCCGCCTCCTCGAAAAGGGTGCAGTACTCTTTTGCCGTCGGGACATTCTGTGCGATGTTGGCGAAGGCATGTCCCACCGCATGGGCGCAATTCCCGCGATAAAAATCTTGCACGGCGGTAGAGTCTTTTTTACAGAGCTGGTGGACATCTTCTTTCAGCCGTTCGGTTTCGGTGGAGAGACCGTCTTCCTTTTCCGAAAAGTCGGCCTGCTCGATTTGATAATCTGAGAAGTGGGTCTTCAGGACCCCATGGAGACAGGCATAGGTGCAGGCATCCTGACAAAGCTGAAAAGAGGTCTCCAGATTGTTGGTCCGCTCGCGGATAATGCTTCCGAGGGCATGGAGCTCGCCATGGCAGAAGGGGTTTTGACCTTGAATGTGCTCCACGATCCTTCTGACGCCGAGATCGTCGATGAATTCCAGATAAATCGATCTCTCCGTCCTCGTTTTAATCTGCTCTAAGGCGGTGATGAACTCTCTCATCCGAAGGTTTTGTTCCTGCCCCCGAAGCCTTCCCAGCCAGAGAGGATGATTCCGAATGATTTCTTGATCCCCGAATCGAGACGGAGTCATCTCCCCGTCATCGGCCATTCCGTGTGTCATTTCATGGGCTACTTCGTGCTCGATCGCATCCATCGTCGACTCTTCTGCAGAAATCGAGAGGCTCCAGAATGAAGCCAACCCCAACCCGACCAGAGTCGCCAAAACAGTGAACTTCGAAAGTTTCGAAAGCATAAAGATCCTTCATTTTTCAAAGTAATATTACGAAACATGAATGGATCGGAAAAGAGGGAGAAGAGAAACCGGTAACGAGAGAGGGAAAGCCATTCCGCAGGAGGTATTATCGTTGAGGACTGATTCCATTCATAAATAATACCTAAGATAACCCGGTCATTTTGTTTTTGTCAATAAAAAGTAGCGCTTCTCTGCTTTCGATGCATCACGAGAAATGCATTATCCTTCGTCGAACATCAGACCCATTACCGGGTTGTCGATCTGATAGAGGTAGCGGCGCGTTTGATCTTGACAGACCGATTTCAACTCCTCGTCTCTCATCGTTTGGCAGGCGACCTTCAGCGCCGCCGCCCCGCTATGGCCCTTTTTTCGAAGGAAGAGGCCGCTGACGCAGAGTTTTCGATCGGTCAGACTTCCGTACTGACAGGTATAATTGACCTCTTTGGGGTACGCGGCGACATAGGCGCTGCTAAAGGTTCCCACGCCGAAAAAACAGCTCAGGCGAGACCTTCCCTTCAATTCTGTGCATTTGAGGGCGACTGCATCGATTTGGCGAAGATCGGTCGCATGTCCCAGGAAGAAATGAAGACAGGCGCTCGGCCACTGGGAGTTGTCGAGGCAAAAGGCCACTGCTGTTTCCCATCTCTCTCCTACGGGATGGGAGGTCAGCTCTTTCTGAATTTCATCTCGCAGGTCCATGAAGAGACCCGACTGGCAGTAGTACTGCATGGCGGCCTCCTCGAAGAGAGTGCAGTACTCTTTTGCCGTCGGGACGTTCTGTGCGATGTTGGCGAAGGCATGTCCCACCGCATGGGCGCAATTCCCGCGATAAAAATCCTGCATGACGATGGAGTCTTCTTTACAGAGCTGGTGGACATCTTCTTTCAGCCGCTCGGTCTCCAGGGTGAGCCCCCCCTCGTTCAGAGAAAAATCGGCCTGCTCGATCTGATAATCTGAGAAGTGGGTCTTCAAGACCCCATGGAGACAGGCATAGGTGCAGGCATCCTGACAAAGCTGAAAAGAGGTTTCCAGGTTGTTGGTCCGCTCGCGGATAATGCTTCCGAGGGCATGCAACTCGCCATGGCAGAAGGGGTTTATCCCTTCAATATATTCGACGATTCTTCTGACGCCGAGATCGTCGATGAATTCCTGAAAAAGAGACCGCTCGGTTCTCATCTGAATCTTTTTCAAGGCAGTGATGAATTCTCTCATCCGAATACTCTGTTCCTGTCTGCGAAGCTTTCCCTGCCAGAGCGGATGGTTCCGAATGGTCGCTTGATCCTCAAGTTGAGACGAAGTCGCTTCTCCGTCGTCGGCCATTTCCATGATTTCGTCTATCGCCGAATCTTCTGCATAAACAGAAAGGCCCCAAGGTGAAGTCGACCATAACCCGATCGGAATGGCCAAAAGGACGAGTGTCCATCGACGCATCGGTATCCTTTCGTTATGCTCTGATGAGCTGTTTGGAGAAAAAGCATGGAATCGGATAAAACGGCAAACGAGAAGACAGGCGAATATTAAGAGCGGAGAGCGTCGCTGCAAGAATGCGGGCCGCTTGACCGGCTGTTCCATCCTCAGTAATCATTAAGATAGCCCGGCTGCTGAATTCTGTCAATGAACTTAGGAAATGTACCTGTTTTCAACCGGCTGACGGTTGAGGGTCCGGAAGAGAACGCCGCGCGGAACGATGACCAGCTCGATCAATCCGGTTTTATCGGTTGTCTCTTCGCGAGGATCGACGATGATATTTCCGGACCGCCCGGTCGTCAGCTGCTGAAGCGTCATCCTCCCTTCCATGAGCCGCTCCGCCGTCCGATCGAAGGGAGCGCTCTCCGGAAGGGGGATGGCCTCGCCTGCTCTCTTCACGACCATGGAGAGCGCTCTTTTTTCAAGAGCGCTGATCAGGATGCCGTTTTTGGTTTTGCGTTGATAAAGAATCAAATCGCTCAGGTCAGGCTTGACCAGATAGGCCTGGTGGAAAGAGACCACTTCCACCGCGGCGGTATCGATGCCCGGAATAAATCGGGAATTCCGCACCGCGATCACCTGCCCTTTGCTCGCCCAGATTCCAATCTGGGTTGAGTTCCAAGAAGAGGCGGCCCCGTCGGGCGGAAGGGAAATTTCCCGATCAAGAATCACAAAGTAGATGCGCGCGGAATCGGCCGGTTCATATAGCGCGGAGAGGGGAACGATCATGGGGTGACCCTCCTACTCAAAGGCTCGTCCGTGCAGCCTCGATCAAGCGGTTTTGCAAAGAAAGGGCCCTTGTTTCAGAGCAGCGGAACCGGGGTATCGGTTTAATTCGGAGCGCACGGTTGAGAAGAGCGCCTCACCTGGGATGAGGGGGGCGCATCGCGACGGAGACGTTCCGATCTCCGGAATCCGTTTTCGAATATCGGAGATCCGAAAGCGCGTGGAGGGGGCGGATAAGATCCACCCCCTCCCTTTTATGTCGCATCATTCCCCTAGTCCTTACGCAGCCGTTCGGCTCCGCCTGTCCTGGTTTCTTTCGGCAGGTCTGTGTCGTGGGTGAGCACCACAAACGCCGGAATGATGGGAGCGATTAACAGGAGAAAATATAGGATCTCTTTTGACATTGAAGCACCTCCCTGGTTGATCGATTGTGAAGCGTTCTTCTTCTTTACAATCCGGAGGGTAACAGAGGAGAGAAAAGCGATCTTGGTCTTTGAATGGTCTTTCTTCGGTTTTTAGCTGGATTCTGGGTAGATCGATTGAGCCGTACGATGGGCTCCGCGTCTTAGCGGGTTTTCTTGACAGCGGACTTCCCTTTGATATACTTCGTTCGCCTCTGTTTATACTTAGCCGGTTTCTCTTGCAGCGTGTAGATTGGAGCGTGAAATGATGCCTTGGTGGGGGTGGCTGTTATTGGGCCTCTTCTTTTTGCTGGCGGAGATGATGACCCCCGGCGGATTCTATCTCATTTTCTTCGGCGCCAGCGCCCTGATCGTGGGGTCGCTCGCGGCGTTTAAATTCACCGGGCCCGAGTGGATGGAATGGCTGCTTTTCTCTCTGTTTTCGATCGTTACATTATTGTTTTTCCGGCAGCCGCTGCTGAAAAGGTTCCAAGCGGCCGATACGGGCAGAGAGATCGACAGTCTGGTCGGGGAGGTTGCCGTTGTGCTCGATCCGATTGCGGTCGATGCAATCGGGAAGGTAGAGCTGAGAGGGGCGGCCTGGAGCGCGCGGAATGTCGGCGAAAGCCCGGTGACCAAAGGCCAGCGATGCAGGGTTATTCAGGTGGAAGGTTTGACCTTGTGGGTGCGGAGCGGGTGAAGGGATCTCCGTCGGGGGTCGTTCGAGAAACGGAATGAACCAAAGGGGAGAGAAACAATGAGTGAAGGGATGATTGTTGTGCTGGTCCTGGCGGCGGTGGTGATCATCGTTCTGGCGAAGACCGCCGTGGTGGTGCCGCAGCAGAGCGCTTACGTGGTCGAGAGGCTGGGAAAGTTCAGCGGGACGCTCGACGCCGGTTTCCACATCCTGCTCCCTTTTCTCGATGCCATTCGATACCGCCACTCTCTTAAGGAACAGGCGCTCGATATTCCGGAGCAGCTCTGCATCACCCGGGACAACGTCCAGGTCGGCGTGGACGGGGTACTCTATCTCAAAGTGATGAATCCGGAGCGAGCCTCCTACGGCGTCACCGATTACACCTTCGCCATCATCCAGCTGGCGCAAACAACTCTCCGGAGCGAAGTCGGAAAAATTGAATTGGACCGCACCTTCGAGGAGCGGAGCACGATCAATCTGGCGGTCGTCAGCGAGCTCGACAAAGCCACCGAGCCGTGGGGGATCAAGGTGCTTCGTTATGAGATCAAGAACATCACCCCGCCTGAAGATGTCCTTGCCGCCATGGAAAAACAGATGCGGGCCGAGCGGGAGAAGCGGGCGGTGATCCTCAACTCCGAGGGGGTCCGCGATTCGGCCATCAATGCGGCCGAAGGGGAGAAGCAGCAGGTGATCAAGGCCTCGGAAGCGAACAAACAGCAGCAGATCAACGAGGCGGAAGGGCAGGCCGCCGCCATCCTCACCGTGGCGGAAGCGACCGCGCAGGGAATTCGCAAGATCGCCGAAGCGATCCAATCCCCCGGCGGCTACCAGGCGGTTCAACTCCGGGTGGCCGAACAATATATCGATCAATTCGGAAATCTGGCCAAAGAGGGAAACACCCTCGTGGTCCCCGCCACGCTCAGCGACGTGAGCGCCATGATCGCGATGGCGATGAGCATCATCCGCCCCGGCGCCAATCCGGAGCCGCCGCCTGCCGTATCCCGACGATAAATCTTGTTTCATTTGTTTATCCGCTTGTCCCTGTGAAAGATCTTTCTTTCGCCGTTACCTCAAATTGACAACAGACTAAAACCTGTTAATCTATTGAAGAATGTGGGTAAAGTGCCGTCGTTCTTCTTCTGCATCGCTCGGTATACCGGTTGAACTCCCGACAGAACAACATCGCCCTCTCCTTGATAGGTCAATCCGGATTGACTCGCCAATGACCGACAAACCTCAAGAAACCATCCTCATCGTCGAAGATGACGAAACCACGGCGGTCCTCGAGCGCAGGTGCTTGGAACGGGCCGGTTACAAGATCCTTACCGCCGCGACCGCTCAAGAGGGGGAGGAAAGGGTGGTAGAGGGAGAAATTGATTTGGTCCTGCTCGATTATACCCTTCCAAAGGGAATGACCGGCCTCGATTTTTATATGAATCTAAAAGCGAAGGGAGAAGATCTTCCTGTCATCATGGTGACGGCGTTCAGCGATGAGGCGACCATTATCAAGGCGCTGCGGTCGGGCGTTCGTGATTTTGTGACGAAATCGACCGCGTACCTCGATTACCTCCCGGAGGCGGTCGAGCGGGTGCTTTCCGACGAGCGGACGAAGAAGGCGCTGGCGCGATCCGAGGGTGAGCTCAAACGGTCGGCCTCCCTGATTTTATCGACCCTGGAGGCGACGGCAGACGGTCTTTTGGTCGTCGATCAAGACGGGAAGATGATCCGCTTTAATCGGAAATTTGCAACGATGTGGCGGATTCCGCAACGGATCCTCGATACGAAGGATAACACGCAAGCCCTCAAGTTCGTCATGACGCAGTTGAAGGACCCGAAGCGGTTCCTCGCCAAGATCAAAGAGGTATACGCCAACCCCCTTGCAGAGAGTTTCGATCTGCTGGAGTTCAAGGATGGAAGGGTCTTTGAACAACTCTCGCAACCCCATCTTTTGGACGGGCAACCGGTCGGGCGGGTCTGGAGTTTCCGCGATGTGTCCGACTGGAAGCGGGCCGAGGAGCGGCTGATCGATCTGGCCCATTTCGATCAGCTGACCGGACTTCCGAACCGGACTCTTTTCCAGGATCGGCTGCGCCAAGCGCTCCCTCAGGCAAGCCGCAACGGAAAACTGGTGGCGCTCCTTTTTCTCGACTTGGATCGCTTTAAACTCGTCAACGATTCGCTCGGTCATACCGTCGGCGATCTGTTGCTGAAGGAGGCCGCCGGCCGGCTGACGCATTGCGTCCGGAAAAGCGATACCGTCGCCCGCCTCGGCGGCGACGAGTTTACCGTGGTTCTGACCAATATCACCTCCGTTCATGATGCCGCCAAAGTGGCCCAGAAAATCCTCGACGATTTCTCGCGCCCGTTCGGGTTGCAGGGGCCGGAGCTTTTTGTCACGCCGAGCATCGGAATCACCCTTTATCCGTTCGACGGCGACGACATTGATCTTTTGTTGAAGAATGCAGACACCGCCATGTACCGCGCCAAACAGATGGGCCGGAATAATTATCAATTCTACTCCGCCGAGATGAACACGGCGACGATCGCGCAGCTGACGCTGGAGAGCAGTCTCCGTTATGCATTGAAGCGGGAAGAGTTCCGCATTCACTATCAGCCCCAGGTCGATCTGAAGACCGGTTGCATTACCAGCGTGGAGGCGCTTTTGCGTTGGCAACACCCTTCGTTGGGACTGGTGAGTCCCCAAGATTTTATTCCGATTGCGGAGGAGACGGGGCTGATCGTGCCGATCGGGGAGTGGGTGCTGCGCACCGCCTGCGCGCAGGCGGCCGCCTGGCAGAAGGCGAACCTCCCCTTGATGCACATGGTGGTCAACCTCTCGATCCGTCAGTTCAAGCAGCCGCAACTGATCGAAACCGTTGAACGGATATTAGGGGAGACAGGCCTTTCTCCGCGGCATCTTGGTTTGGAATTAACGGAGAGCATGCTGATGGAGAATGAAGAGAGAACGGTTTCGATATTAACTGAATTGAACAAGCTGGGGGTTCAGATTTCGATCGATGATTTCGGCACCGGTTACTCCTCCCTTCGTTATCTGAAATGTTTTCCGATCCATATTCTGAAGATCGACCAATCCTTTGTTCGGGAGATTGAAACAAACGCCACCGACGCGGCGATTGTAACTTCCATCATCGCCCTCGCGCGGAACCTCGGCCTGAAGGTGGTCGCAGAGGGGGTTGAGAGCGCGGCGCAGTTAAAGTTTTTACGCGCAAACGGGTGTGATGGAATGCAGGGCTATTACTTCAGCAAGCCGCTTTCCTCCGAAGCGCTTGAGAAAAAACTGAGCGCTCCATGGTCGATGCAATTGGATCAGGAGGAGTGAGGCGACGCTTGCAACCGGCGCGTCTCGGTTGTCTTATCGAAGCGCCGTCTCTTTATGGATCGACACTTCCCTCTGATTCAGGTTCAATGTATATCCCACCCCGCGGCGGACCGCAATGAGATTCTCGATCTCTTCGGAGAGAATCACCCGCTTTTTCTGGTTTCCCACCGCTTTCCGGATCTGCGCTAAAATTTTTCTCTTGTGGTCGGCGAGCTGACGCTCATACGGCCTGTCATCTTCGTCTTCTTTCTCCGCGCTTCCATAAAGCGCATCGTAGAGGGCGACCTTGTTGACCACCCGGCCCGGCGTTCGGGCGAGGGCCGCCAGGAGCTTGAAGGGATAGGAGGAGAGCTCGACCCGAATATCTTTGTAAGTGATCAACTGCTGATCCAAATCGATCGACAAAACGGGGGAAGCCTCGGACCGGGAAGGGTATTCCTGCGACGGCTCGCGGGCGTGATCCCTTTGCCGATAGAAATTTTGATCCTCTCCCTGTTTCTGAGCCTTGTCTGCATGGAGTTGGAGAAAGAGGGCCGCGGCGACCCGCCCCGGTAGATATTTCTCCAGAATCTCGATCGGAAGAGAGAGGAGGGCCTCCGGGCTGTCGTAGCCCTCCCTGACCAGACGGGCGATGGCGGTTCGGCTTAATCCGCTGATGTGTATTCGCGACAACGCCAGCCCTTGGACGGTGACCCCTTGGAGGAGCCGCTCGGAAAGCTCGGAGAGGCTCCGGACCGTCTCCGGCGTCCAGCCGATCTCCCGGGCAAGGGCCGAGGCCGCCTCCGCCAGCCGGGAGAAGGCCTCTCCGATCCGCGCAATCGCGCCGGCATGGAGGTCGTACAACTGCTCGATCTCGACGGTCGACCGGGAGGTGATCCACTCTTGAAGGAGCAGCGCTTTTTTGACGGCGCGCGCCTCCTCCGCCTCGCTCGGCCGCACGGCGCCGGAGCGCGGCTGAAAGATCTCTTTCCCTCCTTCCTGTTGATGCGCAATTTCTTTCCGGAGGAGGCTCGGGTAATTCCGAGACCGGCGCTCCCGGTAAGGGAGGGGAATGTAAATCCGCTTTGCGTCTTCGGTGAGGGCGAGCGCGTAGAGAATCTCCAGATCGGTCAGGCGGCTCGGATCGGTTGTTTTCATCCAATGACGGATCTCGACGGCGGTCGCGAGCCGGATTCCCTTCAGCACGGTGATCTGTCCCAACCCGGTCGCGACAACGCGATTTTCTCCGACCGCTTGAAGGGCTCCCTGGTTTTGGCACTTCTCAACGGCCGATGCGATGAGCGGTTCGAGACTGTCCGCTTTTTCTTTCCATCTGCGTTGAGCGGTGTAGGTTGATTTGAGAAACCCCGCCAGCTCCTTTGACGTCGCCGCCTCGCCGGAGGCAACCAGGTTCAGGAGGATTTCTTCTATCTCCTCCATTCGGAGGGCCGGCTCCAGCGGCTCGATCATCCCGGCGATATATTGATCCATCCAGACTTTTTTTCTGAACGAAGAATGGGTCACCAGGATCGCCCGGCCGAAATCGCCGATGTAGCCGTAGCGCCCTCCCCGGCCGGCCATGTTCTCATGGAGGGAGCGGGGGAGCGGCCGGGTGTCGGTCCCGTGATAACGCCGGAAGTAATGCCACTGGCGGGATTCGATCAGGACATTTTTCGCCGGGCAGTTGATCCCCATCGCCAGGGTGCTTGTCGAGGCGAGGATGCGGATCGCCCCCATCCGAAAGTGCCGCTCGATCACCTGCCGCTGCTCCAGGGGAAGATCGGCATGATGGATTCCAATCCCTTTTCGAAGGAGCCGGATCAGAAAGTCGCGGGCCGTGGTCTCTTCCAACGCCAGCAGCTCCTCGACCGCCTCCTCGGCGGGGGCAAGGCCGACCTGCTCGCCGATTTTGACGGCGGCGCTCTCCACCGTCGGCTTATCTTTGAGAAAAAGCAAGGTCGACTCTTCCCGCTCCCCGCCGAGAAAAGAGGCGAGGGGAACCATCAGATCGATCTCTTCCTCCCCCCGCATTTCTTTCCAGAGCTCTTCTCCTTCCTTGCCGCTGTTGTGTTCCCGATACGAAAAAATCCCGCGGCAGAAAATTCCTTTCCGCAGTTCAACCGGCCGCTTCTCCTCGATTAAAAGATCAGCCTGAAGCCAGCGGGCCAGCGCCTCTCCCTCGCCGAGGACCGCCGAGAGCCCCAGAAATTGCGGCCGGACCCGTGCGTGAAGGAGTTTGGTCAGGAGCAGCTCGATCGTGGGGCCCCGCTCTTCGTCCGCGATCATCTGAAGCTCGTCAAGGATCACCACGCCGACCTCCTCCAGCAGACACGGACGGGTCACCAGGAGCGATTGAAGTTTCTCATAAACGACGATCGCGATATCGAAACCCTTCGACAGAATCGCCGCGTCCCACTCCCGATGATCGCGCGTGGAGATCGCCGTGACAATGCCGAGGGATCGGTACGCCTCCCGGAATTGAGCGAACTTTTCCTCGGCGAGCGACTTGGTGGGAACCAGATAGAAGACCCGTTTCCCTTTCCGGATCGCGAAGATCGCCAGGATCTCCGCGATGAAGGTTTTTCCGGAAGTCGTGGGAGCAAAGACGACGAGGTTGCCCCCTTGAAGGAGCGACGTCTGTTGAATCGCCTTTTCCTGGACGGGGAGGAGCTCCGGTCCGTAACGCTTCTCCCAGATCGGGATGACGTCGGTATCGATCCCGACCTTCTCCAGAAACCGCATTTTCATTCGGTCCTCCCGGGTGTGATGGTTTTTACATGATGAAATTAAAGAAATGCTTCGCGGGGTTTTCATGAGCGCGGATGCTCAGCGTGACCGGTTCAGTCAACCGATCGGGCTTTCCAGGGAGCGAATGACCGCGACGGCCTTTCCGATGATCCGGAAGTCGCCGCTTTGCGGGGTCACCTCGATCGGTCGATAAGCGGGGTTGGCGGAGTGGAGGAGGATGCGCTCTCCTTTTTTTTCAAAACGTTTCACCGTCGCCTCTCCATTCAAGAGGGCGACGACGATCTCTCCCTCCTCGGCGCCCGGCTGCGGTTTCACCAGAAGATAATCCCCTTCCAGGATCCCGGCCTGGATCATGCTGTCTCCTTTTACCTTCAGAAGAAAAGCATCTTTCCATCGGGCGAGGCTTCGATTGAGGTCGATTCTCCCTTCGATATTCTCGGTCGCCAAAATCGGCTCCCCTGCCGCGACCTTTCCGACCACCGGAATGCCGCGGGTTGCTCCGCGCAGCTCCAGCGCTCGCGCGCCGCGATGGGATCGGCTCAAATGGCCTTTTTTCTCCAGCGCTTCCAGATGGCGGGCGACCCCCCGGGTGCTCTTCATCTTAAACCGCCGCATGATCTCTCGCTGCGTCGGCGGAAATCCGTGGTCGGCGAGATAGCCGGTAATAAATTGGAGGACCTGGGCCTGACGGTCTGTCAGCAGTTGAGGCATTCTGTCTCCGGATAGTATTCAAATGAATACTATCCGGTTGCGGTGTTCCTGTCAAGCGAATTTTGCCGGCGAATTGGATCTGGAGGAGATTGAAGAAATTCATACTCGAAAGAGTTAACTCTTTGCGGCAAATAGACAGGCCGCCGGGGAAAAGACTAAGTTTGTTCTAATAGAAAGGAGGTTCGTCATGGCAGAGAATATCAGATTGGAGGGACTGCGGGTTGCGATTCTGGTGACCGATGATTTCGAGCAGGTGGAGTTAACGGAGCCGAAGAAGGCGCTGGAGGAGGCCGGGGCGAGTACGAGCATCATTGCGCCCCATCCCGGCCAGGTCCAGGGGATGAATCACGATGAGAAGGCCGACCGCTTCAATGTCGATCAGACGCTCGATCAGTCGAACCCCGATGATTATGATGCGGTTCTTTTGCCCGGCGGGGCGATCAATGCCGACGCTTTACGGATGGAGCCGAAGGCGCAGGAGTTCGTAAGGAAGATCGAAGCGGCCAACAAGCCGATCGCTTTTATCTGCCACGCGCCGTGGCTGCTTGTCTCGGCGGGGCTGGTCAACGGCCGAACGTTAACCGGCTACTACACCCTCCAGGACGACATCCGCAACGCCGGAGGACGCTGGTGGGACCTGCCGCTGGTGCATGACGACAACTGGATCAGCAGCCGCTTTCCGAAAGATATCCCGATTTTTAATCAAGGAATGATCGAGCTTTTCTCCGACTATCAAGAGATGGAGGAATACGAAGAGGCGGCGTAGGCGTAGAGACGTCCCGCCGGGACGTCTCTAAGGATTCATCCGCATTAGGGTTTCACGGCTCCCTTTACGGCGGCGAGGGCCGTTTCGACCTCTCGTTTGAAGAGGGAATAGGGGATCGCCCCTTCCACCT
The DNA here is from genome assembly GCF_012184425.1 of Candidatus Manganitrophus noduliformans. Taxonomy (NCBI): domain Bacteria; kingdom Pseudomonadati; phylum Nitrospirota; class Nitrospiria; order Candidatus Troglogloeales; family Candidatus Manganitrophaceae; genus Candidatus Manganitrophus; species Candidatus Manganitrophus noduliformans. Next base: position 1,148,795 of record NZ_VTOW01000002.1, on the reverse strand, counting down.
TGCGCCCGTTGATGAAGAAGGTCGGCGTCGCCCGGACCCCCCGTTCGATCGCTTCGTTATAATCGGCCTCCATCCGAGTGATAAGACTCCGATCGCCCAGGGAGGCCTCAAACCGCGCCATGTCGAGATTCAGCCGGCGGGCATAGCCGAAAATGTCGTCTCGGGCGACGCGGTCCCGGTTTTCAAAGAGAAGGTCGTGCATCTCCCAGAAGCGGCCCTGTTCGCCGGCGGCCATCGCAACCATGTGGATCGCCGGGGCGTCCGGATGAGACTCAAAGACCGGGAAGTGGCGGAAGATCCATCGGACCTCGCCGGGGTACTCTTCGAGAATCCGCTTGACGGTTGAAACGCTCCGGGCGCAGAAGGGACATTGAAAGTCGGAGAACTCCTCGATTGTCACCGGCGCCGACGGCGCTCCGCGGACCGGAAATTGAGCCGGGACCGGTTTGGCCGGGACCGGTTTGAATGGAGCAGGGGGAGCGCTCTCGGCCTCACGCCGCTCCGCTTGGACGGGCGCTTCCGAACGGAGCGGGTAAAACAGATAGAGACCGGCGGCCGCTCCCGCCAGAAGCACAATCCATAAAAGTGGATTCGACCTTTTTCCTTTTAGCGACTCCTTCTTTTTCATTTCGAAGAAGGAGTGTACAGACGAACGGCCGGAGAGTCAATCGCCCTCCTTGACACCTCCCTCATCTATTCCTTACGCTAGAGGTAAGCCACACTCGGCATCCTTCTCAAAATAGGGGAGACGTCCATGACCCTTGTCGAACAGCTCGCTTCATTCGTCGTCAATGCATCCTACGAAAACCTCTCCGATGCCGCCCGTCAGGCGCTGAAGATCCGCATCCTCGACTCGATCGGCTGCGCCATCGGGGCGCTCGATGGGGAGCCGATCCGGCTTATCCGGGCGCATCTGGAAGACTTCGGCGGCGCCGAGCGCTGCACCCTCGTCGGCGGCGGGCGGAACGCCCCCGATCGGGCCGCTTTCTACAACAGCGCCCTGGTCCGCTACCTCGACTTCAACGACAGCTATCTGGCAAAGGGGGAAACCTGTCATCCGAGCGACAACCTCGGGTCGGTCCTGGCCGCCGCCGAGTATTCGGATCGATCGGGCAAAGATCTCCTCGCGGCCCTGGCGGTCGCCTACCAGGTTCAGTGTCGCTTAAGCGACGTCGCCCCCGTCCGGGACAAGGGGTTCGATCATACCACGCAGGGGTCCTACGCCGCCGCGGCGGGAGTGGCCCGGGCGCTCGGTCTCGATCCGACCCGGACCGCGCATGCCGTCGCCGTCAGCGGAACCGCCTTCAACGCGCTTCGGGTGACCCGGACGGGGCTCCTCTCCCATTGGAAGGGGCTGGCCTATCCGAACACCGCCTTCGGCGCAACCCACGCGGCCTTCTTGGCGATGCGCGGGATCACCGGTCCTTTGGAGGTTTTCGAGGGAAACAAGGGATTCATGGAGAGCATCGCGGGACGGTTTGAGATCGATTGGTCGAGAGAAGATCTCGAACGGGTGACGCGTACCATCATCAAGAAGTACAACGCCGAGATTCATTCCCAATCGGCGATTGAAGGGATTTTGGAGCTCAAGCGGGAGGACCCTTTCTCTCCGGCCGATGTGGAACGGATCGAGATCGAGATCTTCGACGTCGCGCACAAAATCATCGGCGGCGGCGAGGAGGGGGACAAAACGGTCGTTCAAAACAAAGAGCAGGCCGATCACAGCTTGCAATATATGATGGCGGTGGCCCTTTTGGATGATCAGGTCCTACCCGAGCAATATCTGCCGGAGCGGATCGAGCGGCAAGATGTCCAAGCGCTTCTTCAAAAGATCACCGTCCGTCCACGAAAGGATTTCAGCGAGCGGTTTCCCGATGAGATGCCGTGCAGGCTGACTGTTTCGCTTCGGGATGGACGGACCCTCATCAAAGAAAAGCGGGACTATGAAGGGTTCTACACCCGCCCGATGCAGTGGGAGACCGTCTCCCGGAAATTCGAGCAGCTCAGCAAGCGATACGCGGACGCCTCCCTGCGCCGCGATATTCGGGAGGCGGTCTCCCGGATCGAAGAGATCCAATCGCGGGATCTTATGCGGCTTTTGTCCCGGGTTCAGTTCTCGACCGATCTAAAAGCGGCTTCATAGCCGGGCCTTCCCGATTTCGGTTATTTACCTTCTCCCAAAAGGTGTGTTCCTCGTCACACTTTTTCGCTCGCCTTCATCAAAAAGTCATCGATAAAACCCTTCTAAGTGTTTTCACATCCCTGTAATAAGACAATTCCCAATAGTCACAATAATAATCTCTGTTATCTTTGGCCGTGGGTTTACTGTAGAGCTTGCTCTCGGTAAGGAGATTTTTCCGAGATCTTCCCGGAGGGGGCGCTCGCCCCCTTGTCATCAACGCCCTTGTAATGGAGGTGGAATGAGAAAGTCTGTTTTCGCAACCACGGCCCTCGCCGCGCTCACCCTTTTTGTGTCGCTCTGGTCCGCAGGCGCGGCCGGTGCGATGACCGTCTGGACGGAGCACGCCACCGTCAAGATCCGAAGAACAACCTCTCCGAAAACAAGCCAGACCGCGGCGGTCCTCAAAGCGGCCAAAAACGAATTCGAAGCCTTCCAGCTGGTGGTGACGGCGAACAGCGGCGCCCTTTCGGGTGTCGATGTGAATGTGAGCGATCTGCGCGACGATCACGGCAATACGATCCCTGCCGATCAGATCATGATTTATAATCAGGCTTACATCAACGTGACCACCGTTTCGACTATCCAGGGGGCGACGGGAGAATGGCCCGACGCGTTGATTCCGAAGAAGGATGCCTACTTCGGCGAAGTCCGAAACGCCTTCCCCTTCTCTGTCGCATCCGGCAGAAACCAGCCGGTCTGGATCGAGGTCTACGTTCCGTCCACGGCGGCGGCGGGGGTTTATACCGGCTCGGCGACCGTGACGGCCTCCGGCCGGAACCCGGTAGTGGTTCCGATTCAGCTGACCGTCTGGAATTTTACCCTTCCTTCCACTTCAACCCTCAAGTCGGCGCACTCCATCGATTACCACCTTGTGCCGGTCGGGCATGGTTTGGGTTCTTATACTTCCCCCCCCAGTTCGAGCCATCTTAGACTGGTAAAGCTCTACGCGAAAGCCAATCTGCTTCATCGGTTGACGACAAATTATTTGCCGGCCCCGCAAGCTATGGGAGGGGTCTCGAACAGCCAGATCAGCTGGGGACCATTCGATACGACCTTCGGTCCCCTCTTCGATGGAACCGAGGCGCTTCCGGGGGGAAAGCTCCCGGGGGCAAAGATGACGAGCTATAGTATGTCTTTCTCGGGACATGATACGAACACCACTTTTCTCCGAGGCATCGCGACGCATGCGAAGGCGAAGGGATGGTTCGATCGTCTCTTCCAGTACACCCTCGATGAGCCGAGCACGAGCGCGCATTGGCAGACGATTCGAACCCGGGCCAACGCGCTCCATCAGGCCGACCCCGAACTTATGGCGGGAGTCACGACCAGCATTCAAAACGCCACCTCGAACAATGCGGCCGGTCTGATCGACCTGTTCATCCCGACCATCCGGTTCATGGACAACAAGCCGTACGGACGGGAACCGGGCGGCGAGGTCCCCGGCGGCGCGGGAACCATCGGGAATCAGCGGAGCAAATATCCCCAAGAGACCTGGTGGTATCAGGCCTGCGGCAGTCACGGCTGCGGGATGGTGGGGGGGGGAGTGTTCGACTCGGAGGGGTACCATCTCGATTGGCCTAGCTATATGATCGACCTCCCCGCTCCGTTCAGCCGGATCATGGAGTGGATGAGCTTCAAATATAATCTTCAGGGAGAGCTCTACTACGACATGGTTTACGCCTACGGGCGGAGAGATCCCTGGGTCGGCCAGTACGACTTCGGCGGCAACGGCGACGGGACCCTCTACTATCCGGGGCGGCCGAACAAAATCGGCGGGACGAGCCACATTCCAATCGAGTCGATCCGGTTGAAGCTCCTTCGGGAGGGGATGGAAGATTACGAGTATCTGCATCTTCTGAAGACCCTCGGCGAGGAAGGTTATGCCGATGAGCAGGTCGCCCAGGTGGTCACGAATGTCTACACCTGGAGCAAGAACCCGCTCCTCCTCTACGATGCCCGCGAGAAAATGGGGACGCGGATATCGGTTCTCCAGGGTGGAGCGAATCCTGCGCCGACCCCCTCCCCCGAACCCCCTCCGCCGGCCGATCCCGGTTCCGATCCGGACCCTGACGCCGGGGCCGGGGCCGGATCGGGAACGGACCCTGATCCTGATTCGGAATCGGATCCTCCCATCTCGAAAGATCCCGATCCGATCTCAAAAGATCCCGGTCCGATTACCCCCTCCACCGGGGAGAGCGGATCTTCTTCCGGTGTGCAATTTGGCGGGTGCAGTCTCTTGAGAACGACGGGGGAGGCATCCCCCCCGATGGAAGCGGTCGCTTATCTTCTCCTCTTTTTCTCCCCCTTCTGCGGGGTGGTTTGGAGGAAGATTCGGGTTTTTGCTCGACTCCGCTAAACGTTGAACGGGAGAGGGATTCTAAAAGATCCCTCTCCCGTCTCTAATTTAAAAACCAACCTGAATGATTCTAAGGGACGTGGTCCGGCCCGTAGACGGTGAAGCCGTGCAGCTCCAGGACCATCTTCGCTTGATCGGCCTCGGCCCGATCGGCAAACCACCAATCGAATTTTTCCGCTTTCTCGGCGGCGGTCAATTCCGAGGTCGCAACCCGGTAAGCGGTTTGATTTTCATCGTTCATGGGGAACTCATCGATGCCGACATGCCACAAGGCCGACCCGCGGCACGGATCTTCTTTCTTCGCCATCGCTTCCTCTCTATAAAAGGGATTTTCTAAAATGAGGATGCAACGCCATCCTTATTCTCGATTAAGGGATAGAGCGACCGAACATCCGACCGGCGATCGCGTGTCCAACGGCTTCCGCCAGCGGGCTTAGGAAATCGATCATGCTTGGCGCGCTTCTCCTCGGAAGAGCGGTTCTCATGCCGAGACGGAACCATGCCATCAGCAAGATCGGCGCGAGGATCGCCGCCCCCGCGACGGCGGCACGGCGAAAGGAGAGATGACCGTTGACCTTCCATCCTCCGCGAATACCGGTCCACTCGGGGAGCGGTTCGAAGAGGTTCCCCGCCGTGGGAGGAATCGGTTGATCTTTCAGGAGCTGCATTTTGTCGGTCATGACGGCAAGTTGTCGCTCCGTTGTTTCAGGCGCCAGAAGTGATTCGAAACTCAGCATGCGGGCCGCATTGCCGACATAAACCTCATGGCGCGGATTCTCTGCCAGACGGATGAACGTTTCGGCGACCTGGTCGGGCGTATAAACCGGGGGAAGCGGCTTGGCGGCGCGGCCGGTGTAATTGCCGGCATGCTGGTAGAGAGGCGTGTCGATGCTGGCCGGAACCACCGTGCAAACATGGATATTCTCCGCCCCCTCCAGCAGGAGCTCTTGCCTCAGACTCATGCTCAGGCCTCGGACGCCATGATTGGCGGCGACGTAGGCGCTCAGGTAGGGTTGAGAGAGTTTGGCGGCGAGAGAGGCATTGTTGATCAGCACGCCGCTTCCCTGCTCGCGGAAGTAGGGGAGGGCGGCCCGTGCCCCATGGATAAAGCCGAACAGTTTTGTCTCAATCACACGCCGGTAGGCCTCGATCGGGGCATCTTCAAAACGGGCGAAAAGGGTGACCGCCGCATTATTGATCCAGACATCGAGCCGGCCGAAATGCTCGACGGCGCGCCGCGCCAGATTCCGAACGGCCGCTTCATCGGTCACGTCGGTCGGCACCGCGAGGGCCCGTCCTCCCAAGTTTTTGCATTGCGTGACAATTTCACGCAACGGTTGCTCCCGCCGAGCGGCGATGACGACCGATGCTCCCTTTTTCGAGAAGGCCAGCGCGGCGGCGCGGCCGATACCGCTTGATGCACCGGTAATGACGATAACCGAATCGCTGATCCTCCTACGCATCGAACCCTCCCTGTCGGTCATAAGTGAGACTTCTTGCTTTATTAAAGAGCAATATCCGTACCGGATGGAGGCGCCCGTCCTCCCCCTTCTTGCGGTTCGGCAGGAAGAAGAGAGGGAGAGGGGATGAGGCGGCCTGATTTGGAAGGGACATTACAGAAACGGGGTGAGCGGAAGAGGATGAGACGTACCGGGGCCCGGGAAGTTTTGGATCAACATGCATGAAAGTGCGTGATTTTTATCTTGCGGGGGAGGAGGGGTCGGGAGAGATTATCTCTGAAAATCGGTGGTGTTCTGAACCACCGCCGGCTTGGCGGCTTTGGCCTCCAGGGCCCGGACCGCGCGTTGGAGCAGCCAGATTTTAAAATAAATCCGTAACTGAACAAAGGGGGTGAACATGTTAACGGCTCCTCCGATGAAACGCTTTTTCTTCTTCGTGATGAAAGAAGGGAGACGATCCGGCGATCATTTCTCCCCGATATTGTATATCACTTTATGGGATAAATTAATTTTGGGCAATCCCCTCGAAAGAGGGGGGCTTGTCAGTCTCCTCCTGACACGGTTCGGAAGACCTGGCCTTGACCGGCGATCCAGCCGTGGTTCTTATCGAAGAAAAAGACCCGGCGCAGCTGGCTGGACGTCCCGCTTGTCTGCTGCCGCCAGCTTGCTCCCCCGTCACTGCTGTGGAGAATCAGCCCGCCCCACCCCGCCATCCAAATGTCGGAGGGGGAGAGGAGGGCAAGACCGTAATAGGCGTTGGAGAAGTTCGACGCCGATCTTACCTGGCGCCATGTTTGACCCCCGTCGGTTGTCTGGAGAGCATTGGCGCGGGCCGTGCCGTTTCCCCCGACCGCCCAGCCGATCGGCCCCGCCGAGCCGTCCACATTCCGGCTGAACTTGATGTCAAAGAGACGACCGTTTCCTTCGAGCTGCCCGCCGTTTTCGGCCTCGTAGAGGAACCGCCACGTCTGCCCGCCGTCGGTGGTGTGCCCGAGCATCCGAAGCCACCCCGTCGCGCACGGCTCGTCCGCCTCCGATCCGCCGCCGATCCAGACCTCATTCGGACTGATGACATCGACCGTAAAGAGATGGGGATTGTAAGAAACCACGTCCGGCCGCGGCTGACCGGCCTGCGAATGTCCCGCCGGATAGGTGCACGGCACCGGAAGGGGGCGGACGGCGCCGGTCTGCGGGATCGCCCGCCAGGTCGCCCCGCCGTCGTCGGTCTTGAAGATAAACCCGAAGCGCCCGACGGTCCACCCATGCCGGCTGTCGGCAAACACGACCTTGCGCAGGTAGACGCCGACCTTTCTGCTGCAGTACTGATCGGCGCTGTTCCAAGTCGTGCACCAGTCTCGCTGATCCCACGTTCCGTCTCCGTTGCGATCACCCCAGTAGCCGCGATGCAGGTGCTGCTCCACCCAGGTCGCCCCGCCGTCGGTCGTCTTGAAGATCGCCTCCGGCCAGCCGACCGCCCAGCCGGTTCGGGCATCGGTAAAAAAGACGTCGTAGAAGTCGATCGGCGCGGCTTCGGGAGAGGGCGATCCGGTGAAGACCAGATTTTCCTGAAGTGTCCAGGTGGCGCCGCCATCGGTCGTGTATGCGATCACCTCGTTGAGTCCGACGGCCCATCCCTCGGTGGGGGAAACGAAGTGGACCCCGAAGAGATCGCCGTTGATCCCCTTGGGCCGCCAACCTGATCCTGGAGGGGGCGGGGGAGAGGGAGAATGCACGGTGATGGCGACGGACGCCGTCCCGGTGGCGCCTCTGTTGTCGGCGACGTCGAGGGTGGCCTTGAACTCGCCGGCGTTTTGATAGGTGTGATCAATCACCGCCCCTTTGCCCGGGGGGGAGCCGTCTCCGAAGGTCCAAGTATAGGAGAGAATCGAACCGTCGGGGTCGGACGATCCCGTGGCGTCGAAGGTGACGGTGAGGGGGGCGATCCCGCTCCTCGCGGTGGTGGCAATCTCCGCCGACGGTTTCAGATTATCGTCGCGCACGATCACGACCATCGACCCGCTGACGCCGTTCTCCGCCGTCGCGGTGACGGTGGCGCTTCCGGCCGCCTGGGCCGTTGCCGATCCGCTCGAATCGATCGATACGATTCCCGGCGCGCTGGAACTCCATGTAACGATCACGCCGGGGATCGATTTCCCGTCGGCATCCCTCGCCGTTGCAACGAGCCGGATCTCGTTGCCGACGAAGAGCGGCTGAGAAAGGCCGTCCAAATCGATCGAGTCGACGGGGAGGGGGGTCCGGGGGGGCGACACGACCTCCAAAAACGCTTCGTTGCTGGTGACCTCTCCGATGAAGGCGGTCAAGGTTGTTGTTCCTACATTAAGTCCCTTCACGGAGCCATCCGAGGCGACCTGCCCCACCTCCGGATCGGCGATCCTCCAGGAAACCTCGACCCCCATCACCGCTTCGCCCGCGCCATCCAGGACGGTCGCCGCGAACGGCCGGATCTCTCCGACCAGGAGAGTCGTCTCCGTCGGCGCGATCTGTATCTCCGAGATAGCCGGCTGCTTCGATCGGGAATCGGGCAGTTTGGGATTGGGTGAAGAGGTTGAGGCGCCGCTCCCGCAGGCGATGAGGGAGAGTGACAAGAAAAATGGCGCGAAGACCCGGAAAGAGGGGGTGCGTTTGAATCGAAACGAGATAAGACGGCGAGAGGAAACAGGGTTCACAAGTTCTTTCTTACAGAGAGGGTCTATTCCGATTGAATGATGGTCGGCCTTTGCTCGGAATTACTCCTAAGAGAGTAGCAAAGCAGGTGCCATTCGCTGATTTTCGAATCACTCCGAAATCAGCGAAGGATGGAGCCTCTCGACTCCAGCGGCCTGATTCTCTTTGCAGAATGGGTGCAATGATTTTCCGAGTCGGAGTGGAGCCCTGCCCGGTTCCGTGTTACAATCGCCCCATGTCCACCGAAGGCGCCCATTGGCGGGAGATCAAGGCGACCGTGCCGGCCGAGGATGAAGCGCGCGCCGCTGCGTTCTTGATTGAGCAGGGAGCGGGCGGGGTCTGGGTCGAATCAAACGGCGCCCTTGTTCACCTCCATGTCTTTTTTCCTGTTCAAGAGGAGGGAAGGGTCGCCGCCATCCGGAAAGGGCTTCGCCGGCTGGTCTCGAAGGGAAAGGTCGCGCTTCTCACCGCGCTCCGGCCGGAGGAGGCATGGCAGACCGCTTGGCAGAAGCATTCCGTTCCGGTTCAGCGGATCGGGAAACGTTTGTTGATCGGCGCGACATGGCATTTTCCCCTTGCGAACCGTTCCGGGCGAGAGGTTATTCGACTGACGCCGGGAATGGCTTTCGGCACCGGAACACACGCGACGACAAAAAGCTGTCTGATCCTCTTGGAAAAACGGATCGGGGAGGAGGAGCGGGGGAGGCTCCTCGATATCGGGACGGGAAGCGGCATCCTGGCGATCGCCGGGGCGAAACTGGGAGCAATCGGGGTGACGGCGGTCGAGGTCGATCCGGTCGCCCTCGCCGTGGCGAGAGGAAATGCGCGGATCAATGGGGTGGCTTCCAAAATCGTTTTTCGCGAGACGCTTCCTTCCCGTTCCCGCTACTGGTGGGTCGTCGCCAATGTGACTGCGCCGGTCTTGATCGAACTCTCTGAAGCCGTGACCGATCGGGTCGGCCCGGGAGGAACGCTGATCCTCTCCGGAATCCTGGCATCGGAATGGCGCGGCGTTCTTCTCCGATATCGCGAGCGCTTTACCCTGGTTCGAAGAATACAAAGGGGAGAATGGATCACCCTTCTTCTGGAAAAGAGAAAAAAATAGCGAAAAGGGGTCGCCCCGGCTCTCCGGGACGCCCGCTGGAGCGGAAGGTGAGTCTCGGGCGCGCCCTCTCGAAGCTCGGATTTACCTCGCGCAGTCAGGCGCGGCCCCTGATCGAATCGGGGCGGGTCTCTGTGAATGGGCGATCGATTCGAAATCCGGAGGTCCGCGTCGATCCCGACCGCGAGGTGATCCGGGTAGATGGTCAAATCATCCGCTCTGCGGCCCCGGTTTATCTGATGATGCATAAGCCGAAAGGGGTGGTGACGACCCGTTCGGATGAAAGGGAAAGGAAAACCGTCTATGATCTCCTTGGAAAAGATGAACAGTGGCTCTTCCCGGTCGGTCGTCTCGATAAAGAGACCTCCGGACTGTTGCTCCTGACCAATGATACGCAGTGGGGAAATCGAATCACGGCGCCGGAGTCAAAAGTTTCCAAGATCTACCACGTGAAGCTGAACAGGACGATGACGGAGAACGATTTGGAGCGGCTTCGGTTGGGTGTTGTTCTTGAGGAGGGACAAACCGCTCCGGCGGAAGCGACCCGCCTGAGGCAGGCTGAAGGTAAGGAGTGGATTTCGCTGGCCCTCCGGGAGGGGCGAAACCGCCAGGTGCGCCGGATGTGCGAGGCGCTCGGCTATCGAGTTGAAGAGCTTACCCGGATCCGAATCGGCGATCTGGCGTTGGGGGATCTTCCGGCGGGGGGGCATCGGCCGCTGACCCCGTCGGAGGTCCGGCGGCTGGCGGCTCCTCCAAATAAATCGCTTTGAAAATAAAAAGACGCGCCGCTTCCCGAGCGCTATCCGTGCCGGTGAGAGCGGCGCGTCTTGGACCGTTTCAGGAGAATCTCTACAGAGGATCGCTCAGGTTCTCGCCGGCCGGTCGTACCCGCGCCGTGAGAATCCGAGATGTCCTCCCCATACGGCGGCCCCGAGAGACAAGAGCGCCGTGATGAAGAACCACCACGCTGCGGCGGCGCCAAACTTCGCCGTCGTCTCGGCGGCTTCCGCCGCCTGCTGCTGGACCTGTCCCTGACCGCCGGCGCCGAGGCCGAGTTGGTCGACCGCTTGCTCCGCCTGTTCTCGGGACAGACCGGTGGTATTCATCAGATTCTGGATCATCGATTCACGATCCATCTCCGCCTGAGTTCCACCTGCGCCGCGTCCGACCTCCTGGTCTCCTTGCCCCATTTGAGAGATGGCCCCCTGCGCTCCGCCTTGGATCCCTTGTCCGACCAATCCCATGATTCCCCCAAGGGCGGTGCCGACTCCCATGGTGGCGATCCAGATAAAGAAGATCAGCGAGAGCGACCAGACCAATGCTCCTTGAAGAGATCCTTCCCCCCGTTCAGGGATCGATGTGTAGCGGCCCGCGACCCACGCTCCGACAAAAACGGAAATCACGGACGAAACAATCGTCCAGATTCCGGCCCCGATGCCCATCGCAGTGCCGGGCGTCTCTCCCTCTGCCCCCACCATGCTCAATCCGATGGCGACTCCCAGCGTATTCAGTAAGATCTGCGTCACCGTGGCGATAAAAAAACCGGCGATCACCGCGCCCCATCCGATTCGACTCACCGGATAGAGGGAAGATTCTCTCGTTGTTGGATAAGTCTCTCGATACGGCTCCCTGACTCCTTCACGTTCCATTTCCATTATGAACCTCCTCTTCCTCGACAATAAATTGCTGCTATTGAAAAGGAAAAATGGATTTGTAATACCCCTTTATATAATTTTGCAAAAAGGGTGCCTCTAGGGAAAGGGAAGGATGACAGAGTCTGGAGGCAATGCGGTAGACCGCGCAAGAATGCGCCTGTGGGGATGGGAAGGATCACGTCAAATTCGGTATTTTTTCTCTTACGAGTGTGTTTTTTTTGCACGCGGAGAAAGGGAATAGAAGAGGTTGGCCTTCTTGAGCATCGGGATGGCGGCATTGCGGACCGGGATTCCTCCGCGGGTCATGCCTCGTTCTCGACCGTGGTGGGCATGGCCGTGAACGACAAGATCGGCCCCCGCTTCGTCGATCGCCTTTCCCAAGAGATAGCTCCCCAAGAAGGGGAAGACCTCGGCGCGCTCGCCGGCGAGGGTCTCTCTGATCGGCGCATAGTGGAGAAGCGCAATCTTGAGATCGGTCTCCAAAGAGAAGAGGGTTTCCTTCAACTGGTGGGACACCCTTTCGGTATGAGCGATAAACGCTTTCATCTCCGGCTCGCCGAAGACGGTCCCGCAAGCCCCTTCGAATCCCCCCGCGAATCCCTTCGTCCCGGCGATGCCGATCGACAGTTCCCGGCAGTGGACCACGGTGGAATCCCCTTCCAAGACCGTGACCCCGCCCTCCCCCAACATCCGGCGGACCTCCTTGACTTGATTGCAGTGATAATCGTGGTTTCCCAAAACGGCGACGATCGGGATCCGGAGCCCTTTTAAATCTTCAATGAGGACGGCGGTTTCCTCAGAGGTCCCCGTGTCGGTCAGATCGCCGGCCAAGAGGAGAAGATCGGCCTCTCCCTCCAATTTCTGGAAATGAGAGCGAAGTTTCCCGCGCGAGCGGGCGTCGTAGTGAAGGTCTCCCGCCGCCGCAATCCGCACATAGGGCCCTTCCGGCGGCCCTTCCGGCGGGATCGGCGGGGTGAGCTCGCTGATGACCTCAAAATCGGGCAATTGCCGCTGAACCACCGTTCGCGCGTACTCTCCCTTCTCCGGAGAAGAAACCTCTCCATAGAGAATGATCCGTTTTCCCTCGATCTGGACCCGGACGTTCAGAATACCGACCTGGGGGTCGGTCGCAAGGGTCTGCCTGATTTTTTCCCGGAGGTAATGATCTTCCGTCATCGCTTCCTCAATTCATTCAAGATAGGTATGCAGGATATCCAAGACGGCGCGATCGGGGACCGGCAGATCGATCGATTGCGCATAGAAGAGAAGACCCAAGACCCGGCGGGGTCCATGTTTGGCGCGCCGTTTTAAATAGTCCCAATCGATCTTTCCCGACTTGATCACATCGAGGGCGTCGAACCAGTGGTGGGGGCCGAACTCTTCCGTGGCCAGGCTTTTCATGACGATGAGATCCTCGGCGGGAAGGATGGGAATTCGCTTTCCCTTAAAATCGACCGGCGTCGCCCTTCGAAAGGTTTCGTCGTCGAGATAAATATTCCCCGCCGACTTAAAAATGATGTCGATCGGAACGTCGTCTTTTTTGGCTTTGTAGAGCCATTTCGGGTCGGTCATCTCGGTTTTAAACCCGATCTGATCGAGGGCGTCGAGCAGCCGCTCGGCATGCTCCGGCCGCACGAAGATGTCGATATCTTTCGTCCGCCGCTCCCGTCCCAAACATTTGGCGGCGAGGCCTCCTCCAAACACATAGGGGATCTGGGTTCGTTCCTGCACTAGGATGAGATCATCCAGCACGTTTTGAATATCGTCATCTTCGATTAATTTCCGTGGGGATGGTTCTGTTTGCATGGGAAAATACTCCCGGGTGGAAAAGGGCTCGGCGGCGCGCAATTCAGGTGAAAACCGAGAAGGACAGACGCAAATTGATTATAACATGGCGAGTCAACGGGGAGGAAGAGGGGCGGTTCAAGCGGCAAACGATCCGCGGTTGCATTGACACTTCCCGGAAAGGTTTGTAGACTAAAACCATCGAAAATAAAATAAGGAGGAGCGATGGCGCACACCGCCCATCCCAAAGTCGATTCCACCGTGGCAGAGCGGCTGGCGCGCTTCAGCCGCGAATTATCTTACCGCCACCTGCCGCCGGAGGTGATCCATGAAGTGAAGCGCCGTCTCATCGACACGCTCGGATGCGCCTTCGGCGGCTGGAAAGACCCCCCGGCGAAGATCGCGCGCAAGGTGGCGCGGTCGGTCCGGTTCCGTCCCGGGGCGACGCTGTTCGGGGAGGCGCATCGAACGACCGAGGACCTCGCCGCCTTCGCCAACGGCACCGCCGCCCGTTATCTCGACTATAACGACACCTACCTTTCCAAAGAGCCGGCCCATCCGAGCGACAACATTCCGGCCGCGCTGGCCGCGGCCGAGGCGGCGGGGCGGGGCGGAAAGGCGCTGATCGAGGCGGTCGTCCTCGGCTACGAGATTCAGTGCCGTCTCTGTGACGCCGCCGCCCTTCGTCCGCGGGGATGGGATCATGTGACCTACGGGGCGTTCTCCAGCGCGCTGACGGCGGCCAAGCTCTGGAGACTGACCGAGGCAAAGACGATCCACGCCGTCGGCCTGGCCGGCACGCCGAATCAGGCGCTCCGCCAGACGCGGGTCGGGGAGATCTCGATGTGGAAGGCGGCGGCCTTCGCCAATGCGGCGCGCAACGGGCTTTTCGCCGTGGAGCTCGCCCGGTTGGGGATGACCGGTCCGGCGCCGATCTTCGAGGGAGAGAAGGGTTTCATGCGGATCGTCTCGGGCGAGTTCGACCTCCCGCCGCTCCATCCGTCCGGTCCGTTCAAGATCATGGAAACGTACATCAAATATTTCCCGGTGGAATACCATGCCCAGAGCGCCGTCCAGGCGGCGCTTCTGCTGCGGGAGCGAATGGAAGGGGGAATCGATTCGATCGACGCGATCACGATCCGCACCCCCGATATCTCTTATGAGATCATCGGGCGCGACCCGGAGAAGTGGCATCCGAAGACCCGGGAGACGGCCGATCATTCCCTTCCCTATTGTGTCGCGGTCGCTCTGATGGATGGCGAAGTGGGGCTTCGGCAGTTTGGACCGCGGCGTTTGATCGATCCGAAACTTCATCTCCTGATACAGAAGGTGCGTGTCCTCTCCGACCCCGATCTCTCCGCCGCTTATCCCGGCGCCATTGCGAATATCGTCGAGATCGAGGCGGGGGGAAGACGCGAGGTCGAGCGGGTCGACCACCCGAGAGGCCATCCGAAGAATCCGATGACCGACGCCGAGGTGGAGGAGAAATTCCGGCGGCTGGCCGGCCGGCTCCTTTCGAAAAGACAAATTGAAGGGGTGCTGGCCCGGATTTGGGCGTTGGAGAAGGTGAAATCGGTGGGGGAAATTTTAAACCTGCTGAAGGTGAGGGGGAAGGGATGACCTCTCCCGGCAGACGGCTCCGGCGGATCATCGAAAAGCGCGCCCTTCTCCTGCCGGGGGCGTTCAACGCCTTCTCCGCGGAGTTGATCGAGCGGGCCGGCTTCGAGGCGGTTTACATCTCCGGGGCCGGCCTTGCAAACGGGGTGGCGGGGGTTCCCGACGTCGGGCTTCTCTCTCTGGCGGAGGTGACGGCCCAGGCGGCCTATATCGCGCGGGCGGTGAAGATTCCGGCGATCGCCGACGCCGATACCGGCTTCGGCGAAGGGATACACCTGGTCCGGGCGGTCGAGGGGTTCGAGACGGCCGGGGTGGCCGGGATTCAGATCGAAGACCAGGCTTTCCCGAAACGATGCGGTCATCTGCCCGGAAAAAGTCTGATCCCCGCCAGGGAGATGGTTCAAAAGATCCAAGCGGCGACCCGCGCGCGGCGCGATCCCGATTTTCTGATCATCGCCAGAACCGACGCCAGGGGGGTGACCGGCTTTCGTGATGCCGTCGATCGGGCGCGCCGTTACCTCGACGTCGGCGCCGATGTGATTTTTCCGGAGGCGTTGGAGTCGGCAGAGGAATTTACGAAATTCGCGGAGAAGATCAAGGCCCCTTTGTTGGCGAACATGACCGAATTCGGCAAGAGCCCGCTTCTTTCCGCCGAAGAACTTTCAAGGATCGGCTATCGGTTGATTCTCTTCCCGATGACCCTCTTTCGAACGGCGGCAAAAGCGATGGAGGAGACCCTGGAGGCGCTGAAGAAGGAGGGGACGTCGAGGCGATTGCTGGGGCGGATGCAGAGCCGCCGAGATCTCTATGAAGTCATCCGATATGCCGATTATGAGCGGCTCGATCAGGATCTGGCTTCCCAGAAACCCGGCCCGAAGCGGAGCAACCGGAGGAAAAAATGAGTGAAGTTCGCAAAGAGGGCGCCGATCGGGTTTACCATGGGCTCGAAGGGATTCTGGCGGGAGAGTCCGAGATTTGCGACGTGGAAGAGACGACCGGGGGACTCTTCTATCGCGGCTACCGGATCGAAGATCTTTCCGAGCGGGCCTCGTTCGAAGAGGTGGCCTATCTTCTGCTGATGGGAAAACTGCCCAATCGAAAAGAGCTCTCCGATTTTTCGGGGGAGCTGGTCCGGTCGCGCCCGCTTCCCGAAACCGTCCGCCGTTTTCTGAAGACCGTTCCGACCTCCGCCGGCCCGATGGACATGCTCCGGACGGCGGTTTCCTTTCTCGGCCTCAACGATCCCGATCGGGGATCGAACGACCGCCCGGCCAATCTTCGCAAGGCGATCCGGCTGATTGCTCAGATCCCCTCGCTTTTGGCCGCGTTCCGGCATGCGCCCGAAGAGCCTCCTTCTTCCGATCCGTCCCTGTCGCACGCGGCGAGCCTTCTCTATTTGATCACCGGAAAACGGCCCGATCCGTTCTCGGAGAAGGTGATGGAGATCTCGCTGATTCTTTATGCCGAACATGAATTCAACGCCTCGACTTTCGCGGCGCGGGTGACCGCCTCTTCCCTCTCCGATATGCACTCCGCGATCACCTCGGCGATCGGGTCGCTCAAGGGACCGCTGCACGGCGGCGCGAACGAGGCGGTGATGAAGATGCTTCTGGAGATCGGCGGGATTGAAAACGAGGAGCGATACATCCGTGACCGCTTGGCCCGGAAGGAGCGGATCATGGGGTTTGGCCACCGGGTGCTGAAGGGGGGGGATATCCGATCCGATATCATCAAGAGATATTCAAAGGAGCTGGGGGAAAAGAAGAACGACCGAAAATGGTTTGCGCTCTCAAGCCGGATCGAGGAGAGAATGCGGCAGGAGAAGGGGCTTCATCCCAATCTCGATTTCTATTCCGCTTCGGCCTACTACCTTCTCGGCCTTCCGATCGAGTTCGATACCCCGCTTTTTGTCTGCAGCCGGATCGCCGGCTGGTCGGCCCACGTCATCGAGCAGCACGACCACAACCGATTGATCCGCCCCCGCTGCCTTTATACCGGCCCCAGGGAGCTTCCTTACCTCCCCATCGAAGCCCGCCCGTAAAAGCTCCGCATTGTCAGAGGGTCTGCAACTCCGCTTGTAGCTGTTTTGCCAACAATCCGGGATCTTCCGCCTTTGCAACCGCCTCCTGAATCATTTCTCTCAGGTATCGGTTCATTCCGACTTTTTGAATCAGATTTTCAAAGAATCGCGTCTGATCGAGCTGCGTACTCTCTTTCAAGGTCTGGACCAGTTCGGGCTCGAGCGCAATGGAATAATCTCCAACGTGAAGGTAAGCGGGGTAGATGGGGCCAGGGAGCTTTTCAAATCTCAAGTTCATTGGATCGATTCTCCTTTGAGGATAAGACGAAGCCGGTTAAGCGGTCGCCCTTCTGGTCGGACCGGCGGTTGCCGCGAGCAATCGGCGCGAACAATCGAATTGATGAGGAGGCGACTCCCTATCTTAATCTTTCAGAAATATTTTTCAAGCTCTTTCGGGATTTAACCCCAGCCGGAGGCGGTTTTTCTATAAGAGAGAAACCCTCTTTCCTTGTGAAAAACAGGGGCCTCACTATTTTTACGTATTTTATTGAAATCGGGTTTCTCCATTGATTAGAATAACAACATTTGCTTCGTTGCATCAGTTGGGAGAGGGGAAAGTCTCCTCTGATGCGGGAATGGGGGGAGGTGGTTCTTTGTCAAAGCGGATTCTGATTGTCGATGACAATCAAGATACGGTCCATATCTTAACGGTGATCTTAAATCAGGGGGGGTATCCTACCTTTGCGGCCAGGGACGGCGTCGAGGCGCTCCAAAAGATTCAGGAAGAGGCGCCGGCGCTTGTTCTCTTGGATATCATGATGCCGAAGCTGGACGGTTTTGGGGTGATGGAGGTCATGCGGGGCGATTCAGGGATGAGTCAGATTCCGGTGCTGGTGATCTCGGCGAAAGTCGATCGCGCTTCCAAGGCGCGCAGCATGGAATTGGGGGCGAGAGATTATATCGTGAAGCCGATCAATCCGGATGAAATCCTCTTGAAGGTCAAAGAGCACTGTCCCGCGTTGAAGACATTAGTGTGAGGAAAGTTGATCTTCTTCCCTCCGGATTGATCCGATTCATCCTTTATTCTTCTCAAAGGGTGCTGGCCAAGAGGCGTTCCAGCCGCTTCGGTTCGATTTCAATGTAGATGTTTTTCTCCTGGGAGACGAGGACGGCGCCCGGCTTGGCCCCTTTCGGTTTCTGGATATACTTCCGAAAGGTATAAACGACATCGCCCTTCCCCTCTTTCCTCCCGTCGCTGAAATGAAGCGCCAGGGTCGCCGCGTCGAGCAGGGTCTGGTAGGGGATCTCCTTCCCTCGGTCCATCCGGACGATCAGATGGGACCCGGGAACGCCGCGGGCGTGAAACCAGAGATCGTTTCCCCGCGCCGTCCGGAAAGTAATCTCTTCGTTTTCCCGATGATTTCTTCCGACGATCACGCTCCAGCCGTCTGCCGAGAGAAAGGTGGGAGGGCCGGCCCGCTTCCCCTTCTCCCGTCGGGTCGGGACGGGCGTTTTTCCCGCCATGGCGACGGTCCCCCCTTCCAGAAGGACCGTTCGATTCCGTTCCAGCGCTTCCAATTCTTTTTTCGTCTTCTCCCTCTGCGTCTGAAGGGCCGCCTGCGCCGCCTGGGCTTTTTTATATCTCTTGAAGAACCGTTCCAGATTTTCCGACGGGGAGAGGGCGGGGTCCAACGAAAGAGTCATCTCCGCCTGGTCCGGATGCGCTGGATCGGGAATCTTCACCTCTGTCATTCCTGTCCGGACTTGGCGAAGATGACCCTTCAGGAGCTCTCCTTCGTAGCGAAACCGGTCGGCCTTTTCGGCCTCGGCCAGGCCGATGGAGATCTGCTGTAACTTTTTCCGGCAGCGGCGAATTCCCTCATCGATCAGGGCCGTCAGCCGCCTCTTCTCTTCCTCCTCGGCCGTTTTTTCCTGCAGGGGGCGATAGGTGGCCTCCACCGACCGGTTGAATCGGTGGGGACCCGGTTCGACAAGGGGAATCTCCGTTTCTTTAAAGAGACCGGTCGGATGCAGCGCAGGAGGGAGATAGGGGAGACCGACCTGTAAGGCGCGCCCGGCGGGAGGGGGGAAGAGCGAGCCCAAAACAATCCCTTGATGGTCGATTAAAAAGAAATTCGACGCCGTTCCCATCAGCTCCGCGACCAGAGAGAGGGTTCGCCTCTCTTCTTCTTTCGTTGATGAAGGTGGTAGGGCATCGGCTCCGACTTCTCGTGACGATTCCGTCTTTATCTCCGTTCGGGTCGAAGGCCAGGCGCAGGTCATTCGGACGATCCGGTCTCCTCCGATCTGTTCAAGAGAGACGATCCGTTTCCATCGAAGATGCGCCCGCAGGAGTTGGCAGAACCGGGGAGGGGAGGAGGGGTTGGGGTGTTTTTCGTTGGTCAGGTGGATTCGGGAGAAGCGCCGCTGTCCGGAAAAGTAGAGGTGATATCTCTCCCGCCGCTGATGAATCTCGAAGACCAGGCTCCAGGGTTGGGGCTGATCGATTTTCTGAATCACCCCCCCCCGCAGCGTGTCCCCGATCTCTGCAAGGACCTCCCCGATCTGTCCGGCGCTGAGCGACATTCGTTTGACCCTTTTCCAAGCGTTGTGTTAATTTACGTCGTTGCGAAGTCCTGATTGTACCGGGACGTTTTTATTTAAGCAACTTGTCAGGCTTGCGCATCGCCGAAGTGGATCATTAGAAGAAGGAACAAGATCGACATGCAATCGAACCCTCTCTACGAACAGTCATTCACCTCACTCGGCTGGCCCGAGATCGTTGAGTTTCTCGCCCGGCAGGCCGCGTTGCCGATCACGGCGGAGCGCTGCCGCGCCCTCCCTTTCCTGGAGGAACCGGGAACGGTTCGGGAGCGGCTTGCGGTTGTTTGGGAGGGGGTTCTCCTTTTAAAGGAGGGGAGCCATATCCCTCTCTCCTCTTTTACCGATCCCCGCCCATTCTTGGCCCGCGCGAACAAAGGAGCGGTTCTGGAGGGAATCGAGTTGCGGGGGATCCATGATCTGCTCGAACAGGTCGAGTCGGTCCGCTCTTTCTTGATCCGAAAAAAAGAGGAGGCTTCCCGCCTTTTTCAGATCGCAGTGCAATTGGAGCCGCCGGCCGGTTTAAGACAAAAGATCGCGGCAGCCGTCGACCCGGAGGGACGGATTCAGGAGGGAGCGACGCCGGCCCTCCGCGCCCTGACCGCCGAGGCGGCCCGGGCGCGGGAGGCGATCACCGATCAGCTCGAAAAGATCCTCCGATCGGCCCGCTATGAAAAACTTTTGCAGGAGCCGTATTATACCGAGCGGGAGGGACGGTATGTCCTCCCCTTCAAGATCGCCGATCAGAACAAAGAGGGAGGGGTGGTTCATGATCTCTCGGCGAGCGGGGCGACTGCGTTCGTCGAACCGAGGGAGCTGGTCGGGTCAAACAACCGCCTGAGGGTCGCCCAGTTGGCGGTCTCCCGTGAAGTGGAGCGGATCTTGCGATCGCTCAGCGAGGAGGTCGGGAGAGAAGCGGGGCGGCTTACGCGCAACTTGGAGATCCTTGCCGAGATCGATCTGCTCCGCGCGTCGGCGAATCTGGCCGAGCGAATCGGCGGGATCTGCCCGAAGGTGAATGCCGGGGGTGCGATTCGTCTCTTCGAGGCCCGGCACCCGCTCCTCCTGCTCCGGAAGGGAAGCATCGTTCCCAACGACATCCTTTTGGAAGAGGGGCGCCGCGCCTTGATCCTCTCCGGTCCGAATACCGGCGGGAAGACGGTCCTCTTGAAGACCGTCGGTCTTTTGGCGCTGATGGTTCGAGCCGGCCTCCCGATTCCATGCCGGGAGGGTTCGGAGATTCCCCTCTTCCCGGCGGTCATTGCCGACATCGGCGATGATCAAGATCTCTCGCGCGACCTTTCGAGCTTCTCGGCCCACCTCCTTAAAATTTTAGCCATCCTGGAAACGGCC
Source organism: Candidatus Manganitrophus noduliformans (assembly GCF_012184425.1). Lineage (NCBI taxonomy): Bacteria > Pseudomonadati > Nitrospirota > Nitrospiria > Candidatus Troglogloeales > Candidatus Manganitrophaceae > Candidatus Manganitrophus > Candidatus Manganitrophus noduliformans. Next base: position 1,127,979 of record NZ_VTOW01000002.1, on the reverse strand, counting down.
CCCGGCGGATCGCTGATTCTGCTCGATGAGTTGGTCACTTCGACCGATCCCGCCGAAGGGGCCGCCCTGGCCGCGGCGATATTAACGGAGTTGGCCGATCGGGGAATGCGGATCGTGACGACGACGCATTATCCCTCCCTTAAAGGTCTGGCCCAGGCCGATCCTCGATTTCTAAATGGGAGTCTGGCTTTCGATCTGGAACGGCTCGCTCCGACCTATCGCTTGGTGTTGGGAACCCCGGGGCGGAGCGCCGCCCTGGAAATGGCGGCCCGGTTGGGCCTCCCCGCTTCGATCCTGGAGCGGGCCAAAGAACACCTTCGTCCGAATGAGACGACCCTGGAGCGGATCATCTCCGAGTTGGAACGGGAGCGGCGAAACGCGGAAGAGGAGCGTCGGCGATTGGAAGCCCTCCGAGCGGAGGCGGAAGCCGCGGCCGCCGCGCAAAAAGAAGGGGCCGCCCGCTGGGCGATGAGCGAGCGGGAGATTCAGAAAAAGATCCGTCAAAAAGTGGCGGAAGCGGTGGCGGAGGCGCGATCCGAAATCGCGACCTTGATGGCATCCCTGAAAGAAAAGCGCGATCCGGCCCTGATCAAGAAAGGGCGGGCCGTCCTGGAGGAGATCGGGCAGAAGGCCGGCGACACGGCGGCCCGAAAGGAGCCCTCGTCTGCGCCGGGACCGTTGCAGGTCGGCCGGCGGGTCGAGGTCCTTCCGCTCGGCAAGCAGGGGGTTCTGCTCGATCCCCCCGAGGGATCAAAGAAGGTCCGGGTTCAGATTGGAAGCCAGATCCTCTTCGTTTCGCCCGAGGCCATCGAAGGGGTCATCGAGGAAGAGAGAGAAGAGGGACCCCCGGCCCCGGTCTTCAGATCGGCCGGACCGGCCGAATCCACCGTCAATCTCGTCGGGAAGCGGGTGGAGGAGGCGCTGGAGATTCTGGAGCGTTTTTTGGATCGGGCGATCCTGGGGAACGAACGGGAGATCCGCCTCGTCCATGGCCATGGGAGCGGAAAGCTAAAGAAGGCCGTTCGGGAATATTTACCAACCTCCCCCTACGTCGCGCGATTTCGCCCCGGGGACCTTCTGGAGGGGGGAGATGCCGTCACGATCATTACCCTGAAGGAAGAATGATCGCTTCCTGCTGAAATCAAAGAGGATTCTCCCGCTCTTCTTTTTTTACAGGGAGATTTTTTATCCCTTTCTAGATTATCCCTATTAGGGGTTGCCAATCCCCTCGAAAGAGGGAGTTGACTCGGCGGGATAATTTTAGTAAAGTAGCGCCGCATGATACAAAAAACGAAAAAATATATGAGACCTTGCTTTTTTACCCTCTCGTTGGGATTTTTTCTTCTCCATCCCTTATCGACCGAGTTTTCCCAGACCGCCTCTTTGCCGATTCATTCCTCTTCCGTTGAATTGTCGCCGGCTCCTCAGGAAACGGACCTCAAGGCGCGGGAGAAAAAGGTCCTGCAGATCTTGTCGAATTTCAAGACGGGACTGCGGCCGGATAAAAAGCGGGAGCTGGCGACCTTCATCAATGAGGAGAGCCATCGGTACGGCTTCGATCCGGAATTGGTGATGGCCGTCATCTCCACGGAGAGTTCCTTTTATAATTGGTCGATGTCGCCGAAGGGGGCGGTCGGTTTGATGCAGATTATTCCGACGACCGGAAAAGCATTGGCCGAAACAAACAACATCGTTTGGCACGAGAAAGATCCCCTTTTGGACCCGTTCATCAATATCAAATTGGGGATTCATTACCTCTGGGAGCTCTACCTGAGATTCGGCGATCTTCCCGTCGCGTTGACGGCCTACAATTACGGCCCTACGGCCGTGGCGCGCTGGCTCCATTCGGGAGAGGAGATCCCTGTGAAGTATGCTGAAAAGGTCATCAAGCGTTACGAAGAATTCCTCGGCTTAAACGCGGAAGAGCGCGCGGAGCCTGAGGAGGAATCTTCATCCGATATCACCCGCCTCTAATCTGATTGCCTGAAGAAAAGGTCTTTTCGATCCCTCCGGTCGTCCGGGTCCTTGCTTACCTCCCTTCTTGCCATCCGAACGTCGATTTGCAATAATGATGGACGATGAAGATTCCGCACGTCCAGCCCGCTAAAATTCAGATCTATGAAAAGCCCGTCGGTGGCGCCGATATACGGATCCGGCATCTTCTCCCGCCATACGAGGGGCAACCGGTTGCGGCCGGCCTTCTCGGAGCGCCGTCGGACGCCGGCGTCGTTCAGGGAGGGGGTCGCGCCGGCGCCGCCGAGGGGCCTTCGGCGATCCGGCTTCAATTAAAACGGTATGGCACCGCCTACAACTTCGAACAGGACGCCGACCTTTCAGCGCTTCCTTTGGCCGATTTCGGCGATCTTGTTCCGGACGAGAAATCGGTCGAGCAGACCCACCTCCGCCTCACCGCCGCGGTGGAGGCGATCATCGACCTCGGCGCCATCCCGATCGTCCTCGGCGGCGGCCACGATTTAACCTTCGGCGGCGTCCGGGCGCTCTCCCAGCGGACCGAGGGAACCGTCGGCGGATGGACCCTCGATGCGCACTTCGACGTCCGGGAGGCGGTCAGCGGCATCCCGACCAGCGGCACCCCTTTTCGAAATATTCTTGAAAAACTCGGAAACGTCCCCGGCGATCACTTCATCGAAATCGGCGGGAACGGGTTGGCCAACGCCAAGGAGCACTTCGATTACCTGATCGGCAAGAGGGCGCGGATTTTTTCTCTTTCCGAGACCCGCCGGAAGGGGATCGGTGCGGTGATCGAGAAGGCGTTTCAGACCGCCGGCCATGGCGCCGAAAAGGTCTTTTGTTCGATCGACATCGATTCGGTCGCGCAGGCCTTTGCCCCCGGCGTCTCGGCCCCCTCCCCGGACGGGTTTACCCCCGAGGAGGTCTCGCTGGCGGCCGCCCTCGCCGGTCTTCATCCGAAAACGGCCTACTTCGACATCATGGAATTAAACCCGATCTTCGATCAGGAGGGTCGAACCGCCCGTCTGGCGGCCGCCCTAATCCTCCATTTTCTGGCCGGGCTGGCGAAGCGGGAGGAAAAAGGGAAGAAGGTCATCGGATTCAAAGGAAGAGAATGATGAATCGGCCGATGTCCGAAGAACTCCGACCGCAAGATCCGATTCATGCCCCAACCGGAACCCGGCGGAGCTGCAAGACCTGGGATGCCGAAGCGGCGCTCCGGATGTTGATGAACAACCTCGACGATCGGGTGGCGGTCGATTGGAAAAACCTCATCGTTTACGGCGGCACCGGCCGGGCGGCGCGGAACTGGAAGGAATACCATCGAATCGTCGCCGCGCTGAAGTCGCTGGCGCCGGACGAGACCCTCTGCATCCAATCGGGCAAGCCGGTCTACATCGCCAAGACCGATCAGGAGGCGCCGCGTGTGATTCTCGCCAACAGCAACCTCGTTCCGGCCTGGGCGACGCCTGAGGAGTTCGATCGACTCGATCGGATGGGCCTCATGATGTATGGGCAGATGACGGCGGGGAGCTGGATCTACATCGGCACGCAGGGGATTCTGCAAGGAACCTATGAGACCTTCGCCGCCATCGCCAAACAGGCTTTTAAGACCGAGTCGCTCTGCGGAAAATGGATCTTGACCGCCGGGATGGGGGGGATGAGCGGGGCGCAGCCGGTGGCGGCGACGATGAACGAGGCGGTCATCCTCGATGTCGAAGTCCGGCCGGAGCGGATCGAGCGGAAGGTGAAGGAGGGGTATTGCGATCGGATGACCGATCGGCTCGATGAGGCGCTCGAATGGATCGGTACCGCATGTCGCATCGGTCAGCCGCTCTCGATCGGACTCGTTGGAAATGCCGGGGAAGTTTATCCCGAGCTGGTCCGGCGGGGACGGATTCCCGATATCGTGACTGATCAGACGCCCGCGCACGATCTTCTCTCGTATGTCCCGATCGGCGATGTCGCCGAGCTCGACCGGCTTCGGGAGCGCGATCCGAAGGCGTATCGTCAAAAGTCGCTCGACACGATCGCTCGCCATGCGGGGGCGATCTTGGCGATGCAGTCGGCCGGGGCGGTTGCCGTCGATTACGGCAACAATCTCCGTGCGCAAGCGGCCGATGCCGGTGTGCCGGTTCAGAATCCCGACGGCTCGTTTAAGTATCCGGGATTTGTTCCAGCCTACATCCGTCCCCTCTTCTGCGAAGGGAAAGGGCCGTTCCGATGGGCCGCCCTTTCCGGTGATCCGAAAGACATCCATCGGATCGACCGAGCGTTGAAGGGGGCCTTTCCGAAAGACCGGGCGCTCAAACGATGGGTCGATCTGGCGCAAAGGAAAATTCCATTCACCGGCTTGCCCGCGCGGATCTGCTGGCTCGGCTATGGGGACCGGGCGAAGTTCGGTCTTGTCATCAACGATCTGGTCCGAAAGGGAGAGGTCAAAGGTCCGATCGTGATCGGGCGGGACCACCTCGACTGCGGGTCGGTTGCCTCGCCTTATCGTGAGACGGAGGGGATGGACGACGGCTCCGACGCCGTCGGCGACTGGCCGCTTCTTAATTTCGCTTTGAATGCGATCTCCGGCGCGTCGTGGGTCTCGTTCCATCATGGCGGCGGCGTCGGGATGGGGAATTCCCTCCATGCCGGCATGGTGATTGTCGCCGATGGGACGAAGCGGCGGGCGCAGAGATTAGAGCGGGTCCTCACCGTGGACCCGGGAATTGGCGTTGCCCGGCATGTCGATGCCGGTTATGATCTGGCCAGACAGACCGCACAAAAGAAAAAGATCAAAATCCCAAAGAAGTAAATCCGTTCCTCTTGTTTAGAAAAAGGACAATGCGATGCCGTTTGCGTTCGATCTCGCGATTTTGAACTGCGGCGAGCTCCTTACGTTGGCAGGGGAGCGCCGCGGGCCGAGGCGCCGGTCAGGGTTGATAGAGCTCGGTCTGATTCAAAACGGCGCCATCGGGATCTCGCGGGGAAAGATCGCCTGGGTTGGCGCGCAGAGGGAGTATCGCCGACAAGGGCGTGCCCGGCGGGAGATCGATGCCGGCGGAAAAGTCGTCCTGCCCGGCTTCGTCGATCCGCACACCCACGCCGTTTTTGCCGGGAGCCGCGAGGGGGAGTGGGCCGAGAAGCTGCGCGGGGTTCCTTATCTTGAAATCCTCCAGCGGGGAGGGGGCATTCTCAGCACGGTGGAGGCGACCCGCGACGCGTCACTGAAGTCGCTGACGGAAACCGCCGAGCATTTTCTGGGACAGATGCTGGCGTGCGGGACGACCACGGTGGAGATCAAAAGCGGGTATGGCCTTGATCTTAAAAACGAGGTCAAAATCCTGAAGGTGATCGAGCAGCTCAAAAAGCGGGTTCCGATCGATCCGGTCCCGACCTTCCTGGGGGCGCATACGATTCCGAAGGAATATTCGGACCGCCCCGAAGCGTATGTTGATCAGGTCATCGAAATGCTCCCGGCCGTCCGGGGACGGGCCCGGTTCTGCGATGTGTTCTGCGAAGAAGGGGCCTTCAATGCCGATCAAACGCGGCGAATCCTCGAAGCGGCCAAGAGCGAAGGATTTGCGATTAAGCTTCATGCGGGGGAGTTCTCCGATCAGGAGGGGGTGCGGCTGGCGGCGGAGTTCGGGGCGGTCTCGGTCGATCATCTCGATCACATCCGGCCGGAGGAGATGCCGCTCTTGGCGCAAAGCGGCGCCGTCGGTGTTCTTTTGCCGGGGGTGTCGCACTTTCTCATGTCGAAGCATCTTCCGCCGGCGCGTGCTTTGATCGAAGCGGGGGTGCCGATTGCGCTGGCGACCGATTTCAACCCCGGCTCTTCACCCACCCTTTCGATGCAGGAGATCATTCATCTTGCGGTGCGCGATTTCAAGTTGAGTGCGGCGGAAGCCATTTCGGCGGCGACCATTAATGCGGCGCATGCAGTGGGGATGGGAGAGGTCGTCGGGAGTTTGGAAGTTGGGAAACAGGCCGATATTCTGATTCTCGATTTAGAACGTTATGAACAGTTGCCTTATTTCTTTGGGGTGAATCATTTGGAGAAGGTTTTGAAGAAAGGAAAGGTGGTTTATTCATCGTGCTGAGCGTAGGGGCGAGGCGCTGCCTTGCCCTTTCTTTCCGGACATTCTTATCTCTTCAACTTTTTCACAAACTGAACAATCTCGTCCAGCGGCGTGCCGGGGGTGAAGATTTCGCGGATTCCTTGCTTTTTGAGGTCGCGGATATCTTCATCGGGAATGATGCCGCCGCCGAAGACGGCGATGTCGGTCGCCTTTTCCTTCTTCAAGAGTTTCAAAACTTCTTCGAAGAGGGTCATGTGGGCGGCGGAGTGGATCGAGAGGCCGATGGCGTCGGCATCCTCCTGAATCGCGGAGGCGACGATTTCGGCGGGGGTGTGGTGCAGGCCGAGGTAGATCACCTCGTTTCCGCCGTCGCGCAGGGCGCGAGCGACGACCTTGATGCCGCGGTCGTGGCCGTCGAGGCCGATCTTGGCGAGCAGCACCCGCTTTCGCCGCTCGGTCGTTTTCTTGCGATCGGATGATTTTACGGGGGCGTTCTTGACCGCTCTAGGCAACCCGGACCTCCTCCAATTGGTATCGGCCTTCCTTCTTCTTTAAGTATCCCATTCGAATCTTCGGATCGTGCTGGAAAATCAAAAGCCAGTGCTCCTCGTGCGCCTGCGCCAGCAGTTCCCGCTTGGTCTCCATCGTCGTCAACGGAAAGAGATCGTATCCCATGATGTAGGGAAGCGGAAGATGGGCGGCGGTCGGGATGAGATCGCCGATGAAGAGGGCCTTCTCGCCGTTCGATTCGACCAGAATCGATTGGTGGTGTTCGGTGTGGCCGGGAGTCCGGACGACGGAAACCCCCTTCAGAATTTCCGAGTCTCCCTCCAAAAGATCGAGCCGCCCTTCTTTCGGGAGGACTTCGTAGTTCTCGAGAAGATAACTTCCGCGGGTCCGCTCGTTCGGGGTGTTGGCGAACTCCCACTCTCCCTTCTGGATGAAGTAGGTCGCCCTCGGAAAGGTCGGATGGATGTGGCCGTGATCGTCCCGCCGGGTGTTCCCGCCGGCATGGTCGAAGTGGAAATGGGTGTTGATCACCAGCGCGATGTCGGCGGGGGCGAGGCCGTGTTTCGCGAGCGACGCCTCAATCGACGGCGTCCGGTTCACGGCGTAAATTTCGTTAAACTTCTCGTCTCCTTTGTTTCCGATTCCGGTGTCGACGAGAATGTTCATCCCGTGTGCCCGGATCAGCAGAACGCCGAGTTCCAGATGAATCCGATTCCGGTCGTCGGCCGGATGGTGTTTTTCCCAGAGCACCTTGGGAACCACGCCGAACATGGCGCCGCCGTCCAATCGAAAGGTGCCGTCGGTAAGGGGTTCGATTTCAAAGGCGCCGAGCTTCATATCAAAACGAGACCGACTCGCGGTACTCCCCATAAGCTTTTCTAAATACGTCGGAGATCTCTCCGACCGTGGCGGAGGCCCGCACGGCGTCGAGGATCAACGGCATCAGATAAGCGCCGGCCTCCGCGGCGGAGGTAAGCCGTTGTAACGTCTGTTGGAGTTTTTTCGGATCGCGCTCTGCCTTGACCTTCTTTAATCGTGCGACCTGCCGCCGCTCCACATCCCCCGTGACCTTGAGGATCTCAATCCGGCGTTCTTCCTTTTCGATAAAGGCGTTCATGCCGACGATGAGCCGATCTTTCCGATCGATCTCCTGCTGGTAGGCGACGGCGGCGCGGTGGATCTCCCGCTGCGGAAAGCCCTTCTCGATGGCACGGACCATTCCCCCCATTCCGTCGAGCTTCTTGAAGTAGCGCTGCGCCTCTTTCTCCATCCGGTTTGTCAGCGATTCGATATAGTACGATCCGGCGAGGGGGTCGACGGTGTCGGTGACGCCGCTCTCGTGGGCGATGATCTGTTGCGTCCGAAGGGCGATCTTCACCGCCTCTTGCGTCGGAAGGGCGTAGGTCTCATCCATCGAATTCGTATGAAGCGACTGGGTGCCGCCCAGGACGGCGGCCAGCGCTTGCAGCGCCACCCGAACGATGTTGTTGTACGGCTGCTGCGCGGTCAGCGTGCAGCCGGCGGTCTGCGTGTGAAACCGAAGCGCCATTGATCGGGGGTCTCTTGGATGAAACCGCTTCTTCATCTCCCGCGCCCAGAGCCGCCGGGCGGCGCGGTATTTCGCGATCTCCTCGAAGAAATCGTTGTGGGCATTGAAGAAGAAGGAGAGGCGCGGGGCAAAGTCGTCGACCTTTAAGCCCGATTTGATGGCCGATTCCACATAGCTGAGACCGTCATAGAGGGTGAAGGCGAGCTCCTGCACCGCCGTCGATCCGGCCTCGCGGATATGATAGCCGGAAATGCTGATGGGGTGAAAGAGCGGCGCTTCTTCGACGCAGAACCGGACGGTGTCGTTGATCAATTTGAGCGAGGGCTCCGGCGAGGTGATCCATTCCTTCTGGGCGATGTACTCTTTGAGGATATCGTTCTGGAGTGTTCCCCGGAGCTGGTTAAAGGAGACCCTTTGTTTCTCGGCGACGGCAAGGTACATGGCAAAGAGGACGATCGCCGGGGCGTTGATCGTCATCGAGGTGCTGACCCGGTCGAGGGGGATCCCGTCGAAGAGCCGTTCCATATCATGAACCGTGTCAATGGCGACGCCGCACTTCCCGACTTCGCCGAGCGACTTCGGATGATCGGAGTCGTATCCCATCAACGTCGGGAGATCGAACGCAACAGACAAGCCGGTCTGGCCCTGATTCAGAAGATAGTGGTAGCGTTCATTGGTCTCGGCGGCGGAGGCGAAGCCGGAGAACTGCCGCATCGTCCAGAGCTGCCCGCGATACATCGTCGGGTAGATGCCGCGGGTGAAGGGGAACGCTCCCGGCCGGCCGAGATCTTTTTCCGGGTCGATCGAGCGGGTGGACCGCTCGGTATAGAGCCGGTCGATCTCAATGTCTGAGAGATTTTTGAACTTCGGTTTCCGTTCTCTTTTGGAAAGATCTTTCTTCATCAAATGCCTGTTGTAAGGGCGTATTGCAATACGCCCTACATGGATTATAACAAATGCCGCGCAATCACCATCCGCTGGACCTCCGAGGTTCCTTCATACAGGGTGGTGATCCGGGCATCTCTGTAAAATCGCTCGACCGGAAAATCTTTGATAAAGCCGTAGCCGCCGAAGACCTGGACCGCCTTGTAGGCGACCCGGTTCGCCATCTCAGAAGCATACAGCTTCGCCTCGGCGGCGATCGCCGTGACCAGTCTTCCCTGGTGGCGGCTCCAGGCGGCCCGATGGGTGAGGAGCCGGGCGGCGTCGATCTCGGTCTTCATGTCGGCGAGCATGTTTTGAATCGCCTGAAAGTCGCCGATCGGCCGGTTGAACTGCTTCCGCTCTTTGGCATACGCGAGGGATTCTTCAAGACAGCCCTGCGCGATCCCGAGCGCCTGGGCGGCGATCCCGATCCGTCCGCCGTCAAGCGTCGCGAGCGCGATCTTGAAGCCTTCGTTCTCCACCCCGAGAAGATTCTCCGCCGGAACCCGGCACTCCTGGAAGATTAATTCAGCGGTGTCGGAGCCGCGCAGCCCCATCTTGTCCTCGATTTTCCCAACCACGAAACCGGAAAACGCTTTTTCAACGATGAAGGCTGAGATCCCTTTTTTCCCCCGCGCCGGATCGGTCACCGCGTAGACGATCGCCACATCGGCATTCTTTCCATTGGTGATGAAGAGCTTTGTTCCGTTCAGAACATAGTGACCGCCGTCCTTCCGCGCCTGTGTCGCAATGCCGCCCGCGTCGGAGCCGGCCCCCGGCTCGGTTAACGCATAACATCCCAAGAGACGGCCTTGCGCGAGCGGGACGAGGTACTTCTCTTTCTGCGCCTTGGTTCCGAACCGGTTGATCGGATCGCAGGCGAGCGAGTTGTTGACTGTCATGACGACGCCGAGGGAGGCCCACGCCTTCGAGATCTCCTCCATCGCAAGGATGTAGGTCAACAGATCCATCCCGGAGCCGCCGTATTCGGCCGGGATAAAGGCTCCCATCAATCCCATCTCACCCAGCCCTTTGACCAGCGCGTGCGGAAACTCGGAGGCGGCATCCATCTTGGAAGCGACCGGCTTCACCTCTTTTTCGGCGAAGCCCCGAACCGTTTCCAAGACCATCTGTTGCTCTTCGGTGAAATGCAAATTCACGGGGTCGATCCCTGCGTTTTATAATAGTAGAAGCCGCGTCCGGTTTTTTTCCCAAGGAGGCCGGCCTCCACATATTTGCGCAAGAGGGGGGCTGGGCGGTATTTGCTGTCGCCGAATTCGGTGAAGAGGACTTCCATGATATCGAGGCAGGTGTCGAGACCGATCAGATCGGCGAGCGCGAGCGGGCCCATCGGATGGCGGACCCCCATCGTCATCGCCATGTCGATCTCCTGCGGCGTTCCGACCCCTTCCATGACGGCGAAGATCGCTTCGTTGATCATCGGCATCAGAATTCGGTTGATGATGAAACCGGGAAAATCTTTCGAGACGACGACCGTCTTTCCCAATTTCTCGACGAAATGTTTTGCTTGAAGGAACGTTTCATCAGAGGTCTGCCACCCCCGGACGATCTCGACCAATTCAATGATCGCGGCCGGGTTCATGAAATGAATGCCGATGAATTTATCGGCCCGCTGTGTCACGGAAGCGAGCCGGGTGATCGAGATCGAGGAGGTGTTCGTAGCGAAGACGACCTCCTTCGGACAAATCGAATCGAGGAGCTCGAACGTTTCCATTTTGATCTCTTCCCGCTCGGGGGCCGCCTCGATGAGCATATGGCAGTGGGCGAGATCTTCCAGCCGGGTTGTCAGCTTGATGTTCTTGAGCGTTTTTTCCCGAACCCACTCCGTCAATTTCCCCCGCTTGACCGCCGTGTTGAGTCCCTCCGTAATTCGTTCGACGGCGGCCTCCAACACTTTCGCGTCAAGGTCGTAAAGAAGCACGTGGTATCCGCCGGTGGAGACAACCTGGGTGATGCCGCTTCCCATCTGTCCCGCGCCGACCACGCCGATGATGCTGATTTCCATCGGTCTACCTCACAGTCCTTTCTGATTTGATTTTTTTGATTCGGTCTTGGACGTTCGCTCGATCAACAAGGCGACCGCTTCCCCTCCGCCGATGCAGAGAGAGGCGACCCCGCGGGAAAGATCGAGGTCTTCCAAGAGGTGGATCAGGGTGGTGAGAATGCGGGCGCCGCTGGCGCCGATCGGATGTCCCAACGCGATCGCCCCGCCGCGCCGATTGATCTTCTTCGAATCGATCCCCAAATCCCGCATCACCGCGATCGAAGAGGCGGCGAACGCCTCATTGATCTCGAAAAGATCGATGTCGGACGGGGTCAGCCGGACTTTCTTCAGCAGCGCGGTGATGGCGGCGGCGGGGGCCACGGTAAATCGGGCCGGTGCGGTCGCCGTGGTGGTGTACCCGATGATTTCGGCGCGGGGTCGGGCTCCGAGGCGCTGCGCTTGCTCCGCCGACATCAGCACCACGGCGGCGGCCCCATCGCTGAGGGAGGAGGCGTTTCCCGCCGTGATCCGGCCCTCTTTCTCAAAGGCCGGCTTGAGCTTGCGAAATTTGTCGAAGTCGACCCGCTTCGGCTCCTCGTCTTCCGAAAGGACCGCCGGTCCCTTTCTTCCCGCGATCTCGAGAGGAACCACCTCTCTTTTGAACTCGCCCCGCTGTTGCGCCTCTTGCGCCCGGTGATAACTCTCCAGGGCGAAGTCGTCCAACATCTCCCGACTCAGATGATACTCCTCCGCGCATTGCTCCGCGGCCGATCCCATGTGAAAGTTGTTGTAGACGTCCCAAAGGCCGTCTTTGATAATGCTGTCGGTCAGGGTGCCGTGACCGAGACGGTAGCCCGATCGGGCCCGCTCCAAAAGATAGGGGGCGTTCGTCATGCTCTCCATCCCCCCGGCCACCACGACGCTCGCATCACCGAGGGCGATCGCCTGTGCCCCGATCATCACCGCTTTGAGACCCGAGCCGCAGACCTTGTTGATCGTCGTGCAAGGGACCGAATCGGGAAGACCGGCCCCGAGGGCGGCTTGTCGGGCGGGGGCCTGGCCCAATCCGGCGGAGAGGACGTTGCCCATCAGAACCTCATCGATTTGATCGGGCTGGAGACCCGCGCGCGAGATCGCCTCGGCGATGGCGCGGCTTCCGAGTTGCGGCGCCGTGAGGGGGCTGAGCGCCCCTTGAAAAGCGCCGATCGGCGTGCGAACGGCGCCGGTGATGATCACTTTTTGAGCCATGAAATCGTTCCTCTTTTTCCTAAGGCTCATTATAACACATCACTCTTTGACAAACAGCCCGCCCGACCCCAACCGGAGCAATCGCTCGAATGGATATGTTATAATAAAAACGAAATTGAGGGAGACCGATGCCGAAGAAAGTCGTTCACGAATTTAAAGTCGAATTTCTTCAGATATTGGACGAGGCCGGGCGGGTCGATCGCGCCCTCTGGCCGGGTCTGGACGAAAAAGAGATCAAAGGGTTTTACGAATCGATGGTGCTGATTCGCACCTTCGATGAGAAGGCGCTGAACCTTCAGCGCGAGGGACGACTCGGCACGTACGCCTCCGTCCAAGGCCAGGAGGCGGCGCAGGTCGGGAGCGCCGCGGCGCTTCGTCCCTCCGATTGGATCTTCCCCGCCTTTCGCGAGCCGGGTGTTTCCATTCTCCGGGGCCTCCCGATGAGGATGATCTACCAGTACTGGTCGGGCGATGAGCGCGGAAGCGCCATCCCGGAAGATCAACACGACTTCCCGATCGCCATCCCGGTGGGAACCCACATTCCGCACGCGGTCGGCGCCGCCTGGGCGGCGCAATTCAAGGGAGATCCGGTCGCGGTCGCGGCCTTTTTCGGAGACGGAGCGACTTCGAAAGGAGATTTCCACGAAGGGCTCAACTTTGCCGGCGTCTTTCGCCTTCCGATCGTTTTCATCTGCCAGAACAATCACTGGGCCATTTCGGTTCCGCTCTCCCGCCAGACCGCTGCGGCGACCTTGGCGCAGAAGGCGATCGCCTATGGGTTCGAAGGGATTCAGGTCGACGGCAATGATGTCTTCGCCGTCTACACCGCCGCCAAGAACGCCCTGGAGAAGGCGCGGCGCGGAGAGGGCCCGACGTTGATCGAGTGTTATACCTATCGCTTGAGCGATCACACCACCGCCGATGACGCCTCCCGCTACCGAAAGGTGGAAGAGGTGGCGACTTGGAGAAAAAAGGATCCGATCGTTCGGCTTCGCGCATTTCTTGAGCGGGAGTACCGTTGGTCGGAAGCCGATGAGCAGGTCCTCCGCCGGCAGATGCAAGAGCGGGTCGCCGCCGCGGTGCATGAATTCGAAGCGGTTCCCCCGCAAGATCCGCAGACGATGTTCGATCTTCTCTACGCGACCCCGACCCCCGACCTGATCCGTCAGAAGGAGATTCTTCGCAAGCGCCTTCAGCAGAAGAAGGAGAAAGAGTGAGCAAGCTGAATGTCGTTCAAGCGATCAATCAGGCCCTCCGTCATGAGATGGAGCGGAATCCCGATCTCATCTTAATGGGGGAGGATATCGGGAAGGACGGCGGTGTCTTCCGGGTGACCGAAGGGTTGATCGACCAGTTTGGCGAGCGACGGGTCGTCGACACCCCGCTTTCCGAATCGGGAATCGTCGGCGTCGCCATCGGAATGGCCGCGTATGGTCTTACTCCTGTGGTCGAGATCCAATTCATGGGGTTTCTCTATGCGGCGATGGAGCAACTGATTTCTCACGCGGCGCGTCTTCGGACCCGGACCCGCGGCCGCTACACCTGCCCGATCGTCGTCCGGACCCCCTACGGCGGCGGCATTCATGCGCCGGAGCATCACTCGGAGAGCACCGAGGCTTTCTTCGTCCATACTCCCGGCCTAAAAGTCGTCGTCCCCTCGACCCCCGCGGAGGCGAAGGGGCTGATGCTCTCCGCGATCCGCGACCCCGATCCGGTGATTTTCCTGGAGCCGGCCAAAATCTACCGGGCCATCAAGGAAGAGGTCCCTGAAGGAGACAATGCGATCCCGCTCGGCGAGGCGCGGCTGTTGACGGAGGGGAAAGATCTGACCCTCATCACCTGGGGGGCGATGCTCCATCCGACGTTGAAGGCGGCCGATCGGATGGCGGAAAAAGGGGTGGAGGCGGAGGTGATCGATCTGAGGACCCTCTCGCCGCTCGATTCGGCGACGATCATTCGATCGGTCGAGAAGACCGGACGCGCCGTCATCATTCATGAAGCCCCAAAAACCTGCGGGCTCGGCGCGGAGATTGCCGCCCGTCTCTGTGAGGAGGCGCTTCTCTCACTCGAAGCCCCCGTGGCGCGTGTGACCGGGTTCGACACGCCGATTCCCCTTCCAAAGAATGAGAAGTATTATCTTCCCGATGTCGATCAGATCGTTGAAGCGGCCGAACAGGCCGTCGGATTCTGACGTTGCTCGTAATTACCGAAAACAAATCAGGGATGAATCGATGAGAAAAGAATTTAAATTCCCCGACGTCGGCGAAGGGATTGCCGAGGGAGAACTGGTCAAGTGGCTTGTCTCTCAGGGCGAATCTGTCAAAGAGGACCAGCCGCTGGTGGAGGTGGAGACCGACAAAGCGGTCGTGACCCTTCCCTCGCCTTATACCGGGAAGGTGATCGAGCTGCGCGGCAAGCCGGGAGAGGTGATCCAGGTCGGATCGGTCCTGGTGGCGGTGGAGACGGAGGAAGCTTCCGCCGCGAAGACGACGGAGAAAAAACCGACCGCGGAAATAAAAAAAGAAGAGACCCGAAAAGATGCCGGCTCGGTCGTCGGGCGACTGGGGCAAGAGGAAGAAGAGTTTAAAGTGCGGGCGATTCCCTCGGTCCGGGCGCGGGCGAAGGAGCTGGGGGTCGATCTCTCGAAGGTGCGGGGAACCGGCCCCAACGGGCGTCTCACGCGGGAGGACGTTGAACAGGCCGCGCAGCCCCGAAAGGAAGCCGCGCCGATTCAACCCCATGCTGAAACGGGACCGCTCGGTCCGGTGGAGCGAATTGCATTTCGGGGGGTTCGGCGAAGCGCCGCGCGGCGGGTGAGCGAGTCGTCCCAGAAGGTCGCCGCGGTCACCTTCACCGACGACGCCGATGTGACCGCGCTCGAAAATGTCCGCTCCAAGAAGAAAAACCTGGCTGAAGCGCGCGGCTTTAAACTGACCTATCTCCCCTTCATCATCAAGGCGGTGGTCGCCGGCCTTAAAGAATATCCCTACTTGAATGCGACCTTGGACGAAGAGAAAGAAGAGATCATTTTAAAAAAGTATTACAACATTGGGATTGCGGTCGACACGCCGGAAGGATTGATGGTCTTCGTCATCAAACGAGCCGATGAAAAAAGCGTGCTCGATCTTTCGAAAGAGATCTCGGTCCTCACAGAGAAGGCCTTCTCCAGAATGATCGATCTTTCCGATTTGAAGGGGGGGACCTTCACCCTCACCAACTATGGTGTGATCGGCGGCATTTACGGCACGCCGATCATCAACTATCCCGAGGTCGGTATACTCGGCCTCGGCAAAATCGAGGACAAAGTGGTCGCCCGGTCGGGTGAGATGGTGATCCGGAAGATCCTGCCGCTCTCCCTCACCTTTGATCATCGTGTGATCTACGGCGCCGAGGCGGCCCGGTTCATGAACACGGTCATTCAACATTTGGAAGATCCCGATTTGATGCTCATCGAAGGCAAGTAGGGGCGGGTTTCAAACCCGCCCTCCCTGTTTTTGATTCCCTCCCTAGGCCAAATCCATCCATTGTTCTCATCGACTTACAGATTTTTTATCCTATGGTAAACTTCCTTCCGTGCTTCTCAATGATTCGGAGTCCACATGCCTCAAATCGACGTCCTCTTTAAAGCGTTAAGAGAGAAAAAAGGGTCTGATCTACATCTCTCGCCGCAGAATCCCCCGATGATGCGGGCGGCGGGAGACTTGGTTCCGGTCACACCCGAGAAACTGACACATGAAGGAAACCAGAAACTTCTCTATGAAATCATGAGCGATCTCCATAAAGAGAAGTTCGAAACGACGCACGATATCGATTTCGCCTACGAAGTTCCGGAGTTGCAGGCCCGCTTCCGGGCCAATATTTTCCTGGGCCGGCTCGGGATGAGCGCCGTCTTCCGGATGATTCCCACCCAAATCTTGACAGTCGAGCAGCTGGGGCTTCCCGCCACCGTTTTAAAATTCGCCCAATTCAAGAAAGGGCTGGTCTTGGTGACCGGCGCGACCGGAAGCGGAAAGTCGACGACTCTCGCGGCGATCATCGACTATATCAATCGGACCAAAAAAGAGCATATCCTCACGGTGGAAGATCCGATCGAGTTCGTCCATACCAGCCAGGGGTGTCTGATCAATCAGCGGGAGGTCGGACGCGATACAAAATCGTTTGCCGCCGCGCTGAAAGCGGCCCTTCGGGAAGATCCGGATATTATCCTCGTCGGGGAGATGCGCGACCTGGAGACGATCGAGCTGGCGATTACGGCGGCCGAGACCGGCCACCTCGTCTTCGGAACGCTGCATACGAGCAGCGCAGCCAAGACGGTCGACCGGATCATCAACGTCTTTCCGACCAACCAGCAGGAGCAGATCCGGGCGATGTTGGCGGAATCGCTCAAAGGGGTGGTCGCTCAAAATCTTTTGAAGACGGTCGACGGCAAGCGATGCGCGGCGCTGGAGATTTTGCTCGTGAACACCGCCACCTCCAACCTGATCCGGGAAGCAAAGACGTTCCAGATCCCATCGGTCATCCAGACCGGAAAGGCCGAAGGGATGCAGCTGATGGATCAGGCCCTCCAGGCGCTGGTGGCCTCGAAGAAGGTATCGATTGAAGAGGCGCATAAATTTGCCACGAACAAAGCCCTCTTCCCTTTGTCGGGGCAGGGAGCGGCCCCTCAAGGAGCGGCACCCCGTGGATGAGCGAAAGATCGAAAAAGAGAACCGTCCGGTTTTGTTCGAACTCTCCGACGGGAGCGAGGTCGAAGGGGAAGTTTTTCTCCGGCTCTATGAGGCGCACCATGCGGGGCTTCAAAAGGTCGGGGATCTTTTGCACGAGGAGAAAAAGTTCATCCCCGTGAGGACGAAAGGGGGAACCCTCCTGATCAATCGGTCTCATATCGTCGTGGCGAAGGTCCCGGCGCAGCTGGAAAAAGACGACCTCATGACGTTGGGAAAAAAGAATTCCGTCTCTTTGAAGATGATCCGGGGCAATGAGATCGAGGGGGATGTTTTTGTCAACCTTCCCGAAGGATTCTGCCGGATGAAGGATTATCTGAATCAGCCGGTCCGTTTTTTCACCCTCATCCAGCCGGAATTCGTTGTCTATATTAATCAGGAATTTGTCCTCTCCGTCCACGACTAAGCCCCCGATCAATTTTTTTGTTGATTTCGTTCCGCCCCCCTGGTATAGATTACCCGTTCGATAAAGAACCCGTTCAGGTGATCCCGACGTCATGTCGGGATTGAAAAGGGAATCCCGTGTAAATCGGGAGCGGACCCGCCGCTGTTATGGGACGCGAAACCGACCAACACCACTCTCCGTATAAAATATCCGGGGGGGAAGGGGTCGGGAGTAAGATCGTCCCAGAGCCAGAAGACCTGCCTGAATGGAAAGCACTGCCTGTCTTCGATGGTCAAGACGGGGGGCGGACTCATTCCATCCCCTCCTTTCCATTCGAAAGGCGGGGATTTTTTTTGGACAGAATTTAAATCAAATAACCTGAAGGGTTGATCGGGAAAGCGGTGCAAAACCGCTGCTGCCCCGCAACTGTGACGGGAACGAAACCACAACGGCCACTGGGGTTTCGTTATTCGTGAATCGTGAATCGTAAATTCTTTTACGCTTAACGTTTAACTAATAACGAGTAACGATTTCCTCCCTGGGAAGGCGTGGGAGTAGGTTGCCCTCAGCCAGGAGACCGGGCCTTTCAGGATCACATTTTACCTTTCGAAGGGAGAGGATAGATGACCCCGTTCCAATGGCGTATTGCGTTTTGCTCATTTCTCGTTCTGATTGCAGTCACCACCAATGTATCCGGCGCAGAAGAAACATCCCCTGAAGAGATTCCCACCTTTCCGCCGGTTTTTGTCACGGCCACCCAAACGGAGGTTCCGTTGAAAGAGACCGCCGCTTCCGTTACCCTCATCGACGAAAAGACGATCGAAGAGAAACATCTCACCACCGTCGAGGAAGCACTGCGTGAAGTGCCGGGTCTGACGGTGGTACAGCAGGGCGGGCCAGGAGCGACAAGCTCGGTGTTTTTGCGCGGAACGGAGTCCAATCATACGCTTGTCCTGATCGATGGCGTTCCGGTCAATAGCCCCACCACGGGTGCGTTCGATTTTGCGGATCTTACCGTGGAGAATATCGAACGGATTGAGGTGATCCGCGGTCCGCAGAGTACACTATACGGATCGGACGCCCTCGGCGGGGTCATTCAGATCTTTACAAAAAAAGGAGAGGGCCCTCCGTCAGGCTTTCTCTCGCTGGAGGCAGGAGCGTATCGTACTTTTCGGGAGGCGGCGGGGTTAAACGGGTCAACAGAGCGGGTCGATTACTCCCTCTCGGCGTCGCGGTTTGACACCCGAGGATTCTCCCGGGCGAATGAACTCGCTGGAAATCGCGAGGACGACGGATATGAGAATACTGCTTTTTCCGCGCGGCTAGGGACCGATCTTTCAGAGAAGACGCGGCTTGAATGGACGGGGCGTTATACCAACTCGGAGAGCGAGCTGGACGGTTGTGATCCGGACACTTTTTTCTGCCCGGTCGACGTTCGGAATCTGGTCCTGGATCATCGGCAATGGGTCACTACGCTCGGCATGAAGACCGCCGTCATTGAGGAATGGGATCAGCATCTGAGGGTCGGCTTCAACGAGGATGATACAACATTCGATGGTTCTGAAATCGACACCTCAAGAAAATGGTTGGATTGGCGGCATGACCTCCGCCTCGGCCGCCGCAACCTCTTGACCGTCGGCTACGAGTATGAGTCGCAGAACGGCAAGTTTGGCGATGGCGTTGACGAAACCACGGTCAATCATGCCGGTTATGGTTTCTATCAACTTCGCCAGTTGCCTTTTATTTTGAACTTCGGTCTCCGTTATGACGGCAATAACCGATATGGAGGCGAAACGACTTACAAAGTCGAGACCGCTTATCTCATGGAGTCGACGGCCACAAAGCTTCGAGCGGCGTACGGAACCGGATTTCACGGTCCGACGCTTAATGATCTCTTCTTTCCTAATTTTGGCAATCCCAATCTTGAACCGGAGAAGAGCGAGAGTTTTGAAGCGGGGGTCGAACAGTCGCTCTGGAGCGAGCAAGTGCAGGTGGGTGTAACCTATTTCCAGAATCGGATTGAAGACCTGATCGTCTTTGTTTTTAACCCGGATACCTTTGTGGGAAGACCGGAGAATGTGGCGAGGGCGAAGATCACCGGGTGGGAATTCGAGGTCTCGGCGAGACCATTGGAACAGGCCGCCCTTTCGGCAAGCTACACCTTTATGAATACAAAGGATGAAGGGACAGGGGACGAGCTGGTACGGCGACCCCGTCATCAGGCGAGTGGAAGCCTCTCCATCCAACCGGCCAATCCCCTTCGTTTGGTTCTCCAGGTCCGCTATGTTGGGAAGCGATTTGACGTAGGCAATGTTGAAATGGACGACTACACCGTCGTCGACCTCTCCGGGACTTACGCCCTCCACCGGAACGTTGCGCTCTTTGCACGAGTCGAGAACCTCTTTGATCGGGAGTACGAAGAGGTGACCGGCTATGGGACGGCGGGGTTCTCCGGCTATGGCGGCGTAAAGGTAACATTCTAGCATGGAGCGAAAAGATCTCAGCAAAAGTCGTCTGATCCTCATCCTCGGCGGCGCGCGCTCCGGCAAGAGCCGGTTTGCATTGGAGCGAGGGGAAACCTTGGGTGAGGAGAAGATCTTCATCGCCACGGCGCGACCGTCCGATGCGGAGATGGCGCGGCGGATCGAGCGGCATCGTCGCGATCGGCCGGAGGTTTGGAAGACAATGGAGGAGCCGATACATCTTGCCGATCTGCTCCAGTCAATGCAAGGAAAAGGTGTGGCGGTCATCGACTGCCTTACCCTTTGGCTTTCCAACCTCTTGACGACGGTGGGGGAAGATGAGGAGAAGATTCTGAGCGAGATCGACCGGTTGGTCAGCGTGGCCCGATCGGTCAATCTCTCGATCGTTGCCGTATCGAACGAGGTCGGATTGGGAGTGGTCCCCACCGATCATTCCCTCTCCCGGCTCTTCCGGGATCTCTCCGGCCTTCTCCACCAGCGGTGGGCCGCCGAGGCCGATGAGGTTTACTGGATGATGGCGGGAATCGCCGTCCCGATTAAAAGGAAGCGTGATGAAAAGGTTGCAGTTGGTCATCGGCCGGATTAAACCGTTGGAAGAATCGGGACGCATTCTTGCTCAGAAGCGTCTCAACAGTCTAACAAAGCCCCCCGGCAGCCTCGGCCGGTTGGAGGAGTTGGCAACCTGGTATATCCAGGTGACCGGAAAGATTCCTTCACCGCCGTTGAAGAAAGTCATTTGCGTCTTCGCCGGCGATCACGGGGTGGTGGAGGAGAAGGTCAGCGTCTATCCCCAGGCGGTCACGGCTCAGATGGTTTACAACTTCCTTCACGGGGGAGCGGCAATCTGCGTCCTCGCGAGGCAGGCGGGGGCCGACGTCCGTGTGATCGACATGGGGGTCGACCACCCCTTCGGGAAATTGCCGGGATTGATCGATCGAAAGATCGATCGGGGAACCCGGAACATGAGACTCGGGCGCGCTATGTCGCGCAGACAGGCGCTGTCGGCGATCGCCGTCGGATGCGAACTGGCGGAAGAAGAGGCCCGCCGCGGCACGAATCTCTTGGGGACCGGCGAGATGGGGATCGGCAACACCACCCCCAGCAGCGCCGTCACGGCGCTCTTGACCGGCTCGCCGGTGGAAGCGGTGACCGGACGGGGAACGGGAATCGACGAGCCGACCCTCCGTTTGAAGCGGACCGTTATTCAGGATGCACTCCGGGTCAATCGGCCGAATCCGGACGATCCGATCGACGTGCTGGCCAAGGTCGGCGGGTATGAGATTGCCGGGATCGTCGGTCTTCTCCTCGGGGCGGCGGCGCACCGGATTCCGGTTGTGGTTGATGGATTTATATCAACCGCCGCAGCCTTAGTCGCGGTGGCGCTTGCACCGGAGGTTAAGGAATATTTAGTCGCCGCCCATCGCTCGGCGGAGTCGGGCCACCGGATCGCATTGGACAAACTGGGGCTCGATCCGCTCTTGGATCTCAACATGCGGTTGGGTGAAGGGAGCGGCGCGGCATTGGGAATGGGCCTGGTGGAGAGCGCCGTCCGCATTCTCACCGAGATGGCGACTTTTGATGAGGCGGGCGTCTCCAGTCCGGAGCGGGAACGATGAGAAGCTTCTTCACCGCGATCGGCACCCTCACCATCGTCCCATGCCATCATTCAATGATCGCCACCGAGCGCGACCTCGGTCGCTCCGTCCTCTTCTTCCCGGTGGTGGGATTGGCGATCGGCGCTTTTTTGCTGGGGATGGTCCGTCTGCTCGAACCGGTTCTGGCTCCGGCGCCATTGGCGGCGCTCCTCCTGCTGGCCTTGGCCCTTTTGACCGGGGGACTCCATCTCGATGGATTGGCCGACCTCTGCGACGGCCTGGCCGCGGGCGGGGGCCGAGAGCGAATTCTCTCGGTGATGAAGGACCCACATATCGGCGCGTTCGGCGTCATCGGATTGGGGGTGGTCTTGATCTTGAAATATGCTCTCTTTGGTGAGATGATCCGTCGGGGGTGGCTGAGCGCTTTCCTCCTCATGGGGCTTCTCAGCCGATGGGCGATGGTCCTGGCGAGTTTTATCGGGAGGTATGCCCGAGAGAGCGGAACGGCGCAGCCGTTCATCGGACAGATCCACTGGCTCCCTTGCGCCGGCGCGACCGTGATCACCCTTGCAGGCACTTTTCTGATCTCAAAGGGAATCGGATTGATCGCAGCATCGCTCGTCTTTTTGTCGGTCTGGCTGTTCAATCGGTTTCTGGAATCAAGGATCGGCGGCTGGACGGGGGATACGCTGGGGGCGCTCTCCGAGATGGTGGAAGTGGGGGTGCTCCTCTTCATCAGCGCAGTTTAGATTAGCCGTCATTCCCGCGAAAGCGGGAATCCAGAAGCCATTGATTTAAATAAACTGGATTCCCGATTAAACATTTCGGGAATGACGGACAGAGAGCTTTTCAAGGAATGATGAAAGGAGTTCATTGATGCCGCGGATCACAAAAGTCTATACGCGAACCGGAGATGATGGAAGCACTGGGCTCGGCAGCAAGCGGCGGGTTCCGAAGGACTCCGCGCGGATTTCATCGTATGGCACGGTCGACGAGCTCAATTCCCACATCGGCGTCGCCATGGCGGCGGGGCTCGACACGGTATTGATGAAAGCCTTGTCCGGGATCCAGAACGATCTCTTCCACCTCGGCTCCGACCTCTGCATTCCGGAGGAAGATAAGGTGAAGATGAACGTGCCGAAGATCGAGCAGCGCCACATCGACGCCCTTGAGCAGTTGATGGACCGTCTTTCGGAAGCGCTCACCCCGCTTGAGAATTTCGTTCTTCCGGGCGGCGCGCCCGGCGCGGCGCAGCTTCATGTCGCCCGGACGGTCTGCCGCCGGGCGGAGCGGGAAGTGATCGCCCTCCGGCGGGCGGAGCCGGTCGGCCCCTTCACGGTCCCGTATCTCAATCGCCTCTCCGACGCTCTCTTCGTCATGGCGCGGTATGAGAACAAAAAGCGGGGGATCGCCGATCTGTTGTGGGACAGCCGGGCGTGAGCGAAAAAGGAAATTTATATGAAGAAAAAAACCTGGCTTTCCTGGAGCAGCGGCAAAGACAGCGCCTGGTCGCTCTATCGTCTTAGGCAGGAGCCCGATATCGAGGTGACCGGGTTGGTCACGACGGTGAATGAGCGACATCAACGGGTGGCGATGCACGCGGTCCGGTTGAGCTTGTTGCAAGCGCAGGCCGAGGCGGCGGGGGTTCCGCTTCACGTCGTGCCGATCCCTTCTCCTTGCAGCAACGAGGCGTATGAAGCGGCGATGCGCCGGCTCATTGAAGAAGCGAAGCAAGAGGGGGTGACGCAGATGGCTTTCGGAGATCTCTTCCTCGAAGACATCCGGGCGTACCGGGAGCAGCAGCTTTCCGGCACCGGGATCACACCGCTCTTCCCCCTCTGGCAGATCCCGACAGACCGGCTTGCCCAAGAGATGATCGCCGGCGGTCTGTCTGCCGTCATCACCTGCATCGATCCGCGGCATCTGGCGCCGACCTTCGCCGGGCGAACGTTCAACGCATCCTTTCTGGATGACCTCCCGAAAGAGGTCGATCCGTGCGGGGAGCGAGGAGAATTTCATAGCTTTGCGGTCGCGGGGCCGATGTTCCGCCATCCAATCTCCGTCACGGTCGGTGAGGTCGTCACGCGGGACGGGTTTGTCTTCGCCGATCTCTTACCGGCGGCGGAGGCGGTCCGATGAGGAGCGTCCGGCCCATCCTTTGGATTCTGGCGCTCTTTTTTCTTTTCGCCGATCACTCACCGGGGGTTGCGGCAGAGGAGACCGTTCCCCCCAGGAAACCGCAGCGGATCGTCTCGCTGACGCTCGGTACCGATGAGATCCTTTTCTCACTGGTCGATCCGAAGCGGATCGCGGCGGTAACCTATCTGGCGGCCGATCCGGGGATCTCCCATGTGGCCGAAGCGGCGAAAGGTGTGCCGAACAAAATCCGGGCGAACATGGAACAGGTGGTGGCGTTGCAGCCCGACCTGGTCTTCGTCGCGACCTACACCTCGATGGATGTCGTAAAGCAGTTGACCGAAGCGCGGCTTCCGGTGGTCAAGCTGGAGCTCTTTTCTTCTATTGAGGGGATCAAACAAAATATCCGGACCGTCGGCCGGGTGGTCGGCGAATCGCGGCGGGCGGAAGAGATTGTCGCCGAGATGGATCGGCGTTTGGATCGGATCGCCGCGCGGGCGGCGGCCGCCCCGCGGAAACCGCGGGTCCTCTTCTACACCCCGACCGGCGTCGTGGCCGGGAAAGAGACCACCTTCGATGAGATCGCCGCGTTGATTGGCGCGCGGAATCAAGCGGCGGAGGTCGGGTTGGTGGGACACCAGAAGTTGTCGGTCGAGCGGTTGATTCAGCTCGATCCGGAGATCGTGATCGTGAGCGACTGGAACCCGGAGGAGCCCGATTTTTATGAAAAATTGATGGCCCATCCGGAGCTGGGGCATCTCTCCGCCGTCCGCAACCGGCGGGTCTACGCGATTCCGGAAAAACATCTCTCGACCGTCTCCCACTACATTGTCGATGGAATCGAGCAGATGACGCGGATCATCCATCCGGAGTGGTTCGATTCGGCGGCGCTGGGAAAAGAAGGGGCGCGATCCCGATGAGGCCGTCTCCGTTGACCCTTCCCCTGCGGTGCACGCTCCCCTCCTTCTGGCCGAAGGCCGGCTTGCTCTCCATGCTCCTTCTTCTGCTGGCCGGAATGATCGTCGTGGCGACGGCGGTCGGATCGGTGGCGGTACCGCTTCCGGTGGTTGCTCGATTGATACTGAATCAACTCCCTTTCATCCATCTCGCGGGGTGGGAGGCGTCACAGGAAATCATCATCCTCACCGTCCGGCTTCCGCGTGTTCTCTTGGCCGCATTGATCGGCGGGGGGCTGGCGGTTTCGGGGGCGGCGATGCAGGGGCTCTTCCGCAACCCGATGGCCGATCCGGGGGTCATCGGCCTCTCCGGCGGGGCGGCCCTCGGCGCGGTGATTGCGCTGGGGTCGGGACTCGCTTTTCATCATCATCTCATCCTGCCGGCCTTCGCCTTCGCCGGCGCCTTCGGCACGGTTCTCCTGGTCTACCGGATTGCGACACGGGACGGGAAGACGCCGGTGACCACCTTTCTCCTCTCCGGGATGGCGGTCGGGATCTTCATGGTGTCGATGATGTCCCTGATCCTTTCGAGGCTCACCTCGGTCGCCGTGGTCGGCGAGATCCTCTTTTGGTTGATGGGGGGCCTCGACGCGCGGGGGTGGATTCATCTGAAGGTGGCGTTTGTTCCGATCCTGCTGGGGAGCGCGGGCCTTCTCTTCTTCGCGCGCGATCTGAACCTCCTTGCCTTGGAGGGGGAAGAGGGGGCGGCGGCGCTTGGGATGCGGGTCAAATCGGTCCAGCGCTTCCTGCTGCTGCTCTCCTCGCTTGTGACCGGCGCGGCGGTCGCTTTCACCGGGACGATCGCGTTCGTCGGCCTCATCATTCCGCATGTCGTTCGGCTGATCATCGGTCCCGATCACCGGATCTTGCTACCGGCCTCATTCTTAGCGGGAGGCGTCTTCCTGGTCGGCGCCGATCTCTTGGCGCGGGTTGTGATCTCGCCGGAGGAGCTTCGCTTGGGGACGATTACTTCGCTGGTCGGCGTTCCCTTTTTTCTCTACCTTCTTCATAAAGGGATTCGTGATGGCGGGCGCTGAGACGGGGGGGATCGATATCCAAAAGGTTTCCCTTTCGAGGAGAGGAAGGCCGATCTTGCATCGGATTGATCTCAAGATCGGGGGCCGGGAGCTGATCGGCCTGATCGGTCCGAACGGCGCGGGGAAGTCGAGCCTCCTGAAGCTGCTGATGAAGCTCCTGACACCGACCGACGGCGCGATCCTCCTCGACGGGAAAGACCTCAGTGAGTGGAGCCATCGGGCGCTCGCGCAGCGGGTCGCCTATCTTCCCCAGAGCCCATCGCTCGATTCCGCCTTTGCCTGCCGGGAGGTGGTTCTGATGGGGCGGTATGCGCATCTCGGGCGCTTCGAGCGGGAGTCTTCCAGAGATTATGAAATCGCCCAAGAGGCGATGCGGCGGACGGCGACGAGCGCTTTGGCCGACCGGCCGGTGACGGAATTATCCGGGGGAGAACTGCAGCGGGTGCTGCTGGCCCGGACCCTGGCGCAGGAGGCGAGCACCCTTCTGCTCGATGAGCCGACGGCGAACCTCGACCCGCAGCATCAGCTCGGCGTCATCGAGCTGGTCGCTTCTCTCGTCGAGAAAGGGATCTCCGTCGTGATGGCGCTGCACGATCTTCATCTGGCGGCGCGTTATTGCCGGCGCTTGATCTTGCTTCATCAGGGGGAGGTGATTGCGGACGGTGCGCCGCGGGCGGTCCTGACGGAGCAGAATCTGCGGCGGGTCTACGGCATCGAGGCGGAGATCACGATTCATCCGACGCTTCACTATCCGGTGGTGACCCCCCTTTCGATCGCGCCGCCGGGGAGATGAAAAGATGAAGTCAAAGATTCGCCTTGCATTGGTCCTTTCCCTCCTGTTTCACATGGTTCTGCTCTTCGCTCTCTTTTCGGGAGAGAATCGCCGCGGAAGTGAAATAGAGGGTTTGGTTGTCGAATTGGTCTCGCTTGGCCGGATAGAATCGTCCGCCTCGATCATGGGAGACGCCACCGGCTCGTCCGATCTTATCCCACCGCGGCCTGCTTTCCCGATGCAATCCGAAGAAGCCCTCGCCTCCATCGCGGAGGGGGCCCCGCCGTCCCCCGCGCCTTCTTCTGTCGAGGAGGCTGAAGCGCAAGTCTCTCCTCCTTCCAATCAGGAGGAGCCGGAAACGGTCTTTCCGGAGGAACCGGATGCTTTTTCCGATCCGGACCTTCCTCCCATGGAGGAGATTGTGGAACCCTTGTCCGAAGAGCGGTTCGAACCGGAGCCGACCTTCAGACTTGTTACAGGAGGGAACCGTTCCGGCAACGACTCAGCGGGGGGGGTGGGAGAATGGGAGAAAGAGTCAGGCTCCTCAGATGGAGGCGCGCCCCAGCCGACGGTCAGTGATGCGCTCCCCGGGGGGATCGGGGGGGCGGGAGGAGGGCAGATCGGTCCCCGTTTTATGATTCCAAGCGCCGGGCGATCCAATCCGAAGCCGCGTTATCCTGAGAGCGCGCGGGCCAAGGGGAGGGAAGGAACGGCCCTCCTCCGGGTAACGGTTCTCTCGACCGGGAGAGTCGGCGAGGCGCTCATCGAGCAATCTTCCGGGCATGACGATCTCGACCGCTCGGCGGTCGAGGCGGTGATGAAGTGGACCTTTCTCCCGGCGCGGCGCGGAGAGACGCCGGTAACTTCCTCCGTCCGCATTCCGGTGATCTTCGCTCTTGATGATCCTTAGAGGGGTTTCCCACGTAGGGGTGGTCGAGACAGGTTGAGGAGGATTTAGACTGTCCTGTTATCGGTTGATTTTTCACGGCTGGCCCTCAGTTCAGCGAGTTTTCTCCCGTATGAAGGGAGATCCCCCATTTGAATGAATTCTACCAATTTCGTGAATTCACGAATTCTTTGATTTATCTCAAAGGTAGCCTTTAAGGAATTTTCTAAATCATTAGCGCTCAGGCCGGGAATCTGTTTATTCTTATATGTGGCACGGGCCTCCTGCATATTAAAAAGGGGTGAAGTTAAACGATAATAAGTTTTCCCATTTTTGTGTATACTGCTGATATGACCGTGAGCAACTTTGTTGCGGGTACGTTTAAGATTGTCTAATGTTTTTAGACATGCCTTCCATTCATCAGCTAAACCTACTAACCCATGATGATAAATGAACTCCTCTAAAGCCCTGTCCACGATTTTGAATCGCGTTTCTATATTGGAAGGTGCAAAATAGATTGCAGACGCATAGCTAACAGAGCTAGTGCGGTTCTCATTTAAGATTTTTTCGAGGAGCATGATCATGGAGTTTTCAATGTTAGCCCATGCGAAAGTAATTGCTGCTGTCGCATTCCAAAGTCTTTTGTTCTCTAAGCTTGCTTTTTCTAATTGTTCAGCTGACGATTCTATGTCATCAGTCATTTTTTGTTTCTCTGTGGTTAATCAAAATAACACCCCTCTTAACACCTATGTGCATAAGTCAAAAAGTTAAGACTGACACGTACCAGACACGTACCACATAGTTAGCCTGCAGATTCCGCATCAATCCTCGGTTTGAACCAAGCATGCAGTTGCTCAAATGACGAATTCCGTGGAGGAGTGAAAGGCTGAATGAACATGCAATCCATATTTTGTGCCCAGATTGCTTCGCAACTCCGGCGGGGGTGCTCAGCAAGCCACGATTCAAAATAGCTGCGCTTGACTGTGTAATGGTGCGTGTGAATGAACTGATCCCATGATGCGCGAAGCGAATCTTCGTTCTTGATGTCGATAATCTCGATTTCTTCAAGATTCCGATCATTTACCCTACCCCAACCTTCCTTTAATAAAGCTACCGCCTCTACGTCAGTCTTCGGGGCGCTGTAACCAAAAATCGTGAATGCCCAGCATTCTTTCAATGCTCGCTGAAGGTTCCGCCAGTGCGCTGCAATTGCTGCGTCAGAGTTGTAATTCTTTTTCGTTACTGGAAATAAGATAGGTACCGGCTCGATCGCGCGCCCGCATTTACAGTGGACCTGACTTCTTGAAAGCACAATCTTGCAATTGTCACAGCGACCGATCGCTACCGAGCCGTGTAGAAATAGGATCGACGGCGGACTTGCAGTTGAACGGTTTCTGTGGCACGCATTCCAAAGAAATGGATCCCAGTTGAATGTCGCAATCACGTCCTTACGGCGCAGAGACAGTATCAGATGATCATAGAGGGTCGGTCCTTCCGGCAGTTCCAAGCTTTCGAAGTATGTGTAGACCGCAGTATCGATGCGGCCTTTTACAGAAGTCAGATCGGGGTCTAAAGCAATCCTCGAATAAATTGCTTCGAAGTCATCAAATGGTAGTTGGATGTTAGCTTCCGACATCAAATGTTCTAAACCGATGACCTCTACGAAGTCCTTCAACAAAGGAAGCTTGCGCCCGTTCTTGTCGCCATTGGGGAACGCTGCATAACTGGCTCCGGCGCCCAGCAAGACCACATGGGGCCTGCCAAAGGACACGTGTTTGATTTCGTACTCTTCGGTGTACTCGGGTGGAATCATTCTGTAAGCTAACATGTATTAGACGCCCTAAAAAGCGTCTTTTTCTACCTATGGCTTTTCTGTATAATCTAAGGCACCCGTAATGTCAATGGCTTAATTTAGGGAGGGGAGAAGAGGACACTTTTAAGACGCCTGGCTCTTCGGTGCGGCCATGAAGATGACGTCGTGCCTCCAATCTTGATGACCTGCCCGATCGGATGTCGATTTCTTTTTCTAATGAATGTCCAAAGATTGAAAACATATCTTGTCCGGCGGTTTTCATCCCGCTCCAAATTCTCACCAGGCGTTCACCCCGCGATTGACTCCTCCCCCCCAGGATGTTAGAATCCAGCGGTAATTTGAAGAAATTTCGGATTGCGGAATGCGGATTGCGAATTAAAAAATAATAAATTTCGCCTGTTTCAGGCTGCAATCCGAAATCGCCAATCCGTAATCAAAAGGGAGTCTCCCACGAACGATCGATTCTTAAAAGCCTGCCGGCGGGAGCCGGTTGATTGCACGCCGGTCTGGCTGATGCGCCAGGCGGGACGCTACATGAAAGAATTTCGCGAAGTCCGGGCGAAGCATTCGCTCCTGACCGTCTGCAAAACGCCGGAGCTGGCCGCCGAGGTGACCCTTCAGCCGATCAAACGGTTCGAGCTCGACGCGTCGATCATCTTCGCAGACATCCTCCTGCCGCTGGAGCCGATGGGGCTGCAGCTTGAATTCGTCAAGGGAGAAGGACCGGCCATCCACAATCCGGTGAAAGATAAAAAAGGGGTCGAAGCGCTCCGGCCGGTCGAGCCGGAAGAGAGCCTCGGCTACGTGATGGAGGCGATCCGGCAGGTTCGGCGAGAGCTGAAGGTGCCGCTCATCGGCTTCGCCGGCGCCCCGTTCACCCTCGCGAGCTACATGATCGAAGGGGGACATTCCCGGAATTATCTCGATACCAAGCGGATGATGTACGGCGCGCCGGAGGTCTGGGATCTCTTGATGACGAAGCTGGTCCGCGTTCTCTCCGATTACCTGCTCGCCCAAGTCAAAGCGGGGGCGCAGACGCTTCAGGTTTTTGACAGCTGGATCGGGGCCCTCTCGCCCGACGACTACCGGCGCTTTGTCTTTCCCCACATGAAGGCGCTCTTCACCGCGCTTCGGAGCGCGGGGGTGCCGCTGATCCACTTCGGGACCGGGACTGCGACGCTGCTGGAGCTGCAGAAAGAGGCGGGGGGGGATGTGATCGGCCTCGACTGGCGGGTCAACCTGGATGAGGGATGGAAGCGGCTGGGGTACGATGTCGCCGTTCAAGGAAATCTCGATCCGGTCGTCCTCTTCGCGCCGCGGGCCGAAATCGAAAAGCAGGTGGATGAAATCCTTCGCCGCGCCGCCGGCCGCCCCGGCCACATCTTCAATCTCGGCCACGGCATCCTTCCCGAAACACCCCTTGAGAGCGTCGACGCGGTGATCGAGCGGGTCCACCGAAAGAGCGCGAGATGATCACCCGGAACGGAAACCCGATGAAGAAGGTTCCATCGGAGCAGGTGGCGGTCCTCTTGATGGCCCACGGCGGGCCCGATTCGCTCGACGACGTCGAGCCGTTTCTCCGCCACATCATGAAGGATCGGGTCCCCTCGCCCGAGATCGTCTCGCAGGTCCGGGAGCGTTATCGGCTGATCGGCGGGAAGTCGCCGCTCCTGGAGATCACGCAGCAGCAGGCCGCCGCCCTCGAAGCCGAGCTGAACAAAAAATCGTCCCGATTCCGCGTCTACATCGGGATGCGGCATTGGACCCCCTTTATCAAAGAGGCGGTCAAGCAGATCAATGAGGATCAGTCGCAACAGCTCATCGCCATCAGCCTGGCCCCGCACTACTCCAAGCTGAGCGTCGGCGCCTATATCCAGGCGCTCCAGACGGCGCTCGCCGACGCCGGGAGCGACCTGCCGATGACGGCGGTGGAGAGCTGGCACAACCAACCGCTTCTCCTCGATGCTTTCGCGAAAAAAGTGAAGGAGGCGCTCGTCGCCTATCCGGAAGAAATCCGATCGACGATCCCGATCCTTTTCACGGCCCACTCTCTTCCAGAGCGGGTCCTCGCGGAAGGAGATCCTTATCCGAAGGAGTTGGAGGTGACCGTCGCCGGCGTGGTGAAGCGGCTGGGGAAGGTGAATTCCCGCTTTGCCTATCAGAGCCGCGGAATGTCGCCGGGGAAATGGCTGGGACCGGAGGTGGATGAGGTCCTCAACGAGCTGGCCGCCAAAGGCGAAAAACATCTCCTCATCGTTCCGGTCGGATTCGTCTGCGACCATGTCGAGATCCTCTACGACATCGACATCCTCTACAAACAAACGGCGGAATCCAAAGGAATCGCGCTCCGCCGGACCGAATCGCTCAACGCCTCGCCGCTCTTCATTCAGGCGCTCGCCGCCGTCGTCCACGCGCATTTGCCAGTATAAAGGTCTACTTTTCTCGGAATTTTTAGCGGGCTATATTAAAGAGCGGATAGCCACTCCATTAAGATTATGGCGGAACCCCACCAATCTGAGACTGTTTTTCCATTTACGGTAATTTCTTGGTTGCTATCATTGCGGAAGATTAACTTACCGCGGTGAGCGACTTTGTTGCGGCATCTAAAAAGGTAGTCGATATTCTTATAATCGTTTGGGTATTCAGTTTTAAAACTTTTTCCAAAAGCTTCTAAAGTCACTCGATCCATAAGTTCTAAAACTCGGACGTTCACTTGTGCTTTGTCTTCGAGATAGTCAAAAGCAGCTCCGGCCGGGGAATCATTTGCAAAAAACTGACGCTTCACTGCAATCTCACAGGCAATTGCTAATTCTAGGATCGCACGACGGAGATTGCCCTCGAACCAGGCGCTTTGGGCATCTGAGAGTAACTGTTGGGTGAGTGGGAGAGATATAGGGTGACCTATAAAATCTTCCAATGCCCCTAGTGTTTCAAGGTTTAACTTCTTGACTCCGAGTTCACCGTACAGGCCAGGCACCTTCTCTGAGACTATAGTGACTCCGGCTTTGCCGACAATCTTATTGTTCTCGTCTGTCCACTTCGCATTGCTAAAATATTGATGGTTAGCTGGGAATTCCTGTAACGAGGGTGTCCTTAATAAGAACCGGAAAAAACGAATCATTCGATTCGTTGCTTCCCGGGCTACATGACCAAAGGCTTCTATCCTCTGACAAAAATATTCACTTTGAATAGTGTAGTCGAGGTGTCCTTTGTCGTTTGGATATACCGGAGGTGGAAATTCTACTTCGTTTCGCGATACTCTGACCAATAAACGTTCAATTCGACGAGTCCATTCGTTATCGCTTTTGTGTTTTGCCCGCCAACTTTCATTGACGATTAGTTGAATTTCTACGTCAAACCCGTTGATTGCAGAATGAACAATGATCTCTTTATTTGGCAAAGCAATAAGGCATTGGCCCGGTAATGACTCAACGTCAAAGTGTGCGACTAGTTGCGGCATAGTAGATATCGATAATGATAGAAGAGCAACAGTGTTTTGAACTTAATGGTCAGGTTTAGTAGTGTGGCAGTTTCATTCCATCAGAAGTAATGGTGTCTAGGAGTCTTTCTCCTTGGTTCTTTCGATGTTTGTTTTAAGAAGTCTGCTCACGGCAGATTTGAGCTCGGCTTCCTCCTTCAATGCGTTTGCAAGACGATCCACCAACTCAGTTAGTACTATCCTAATACTTGTGGCTAACTCTAAACATTCCTCATCAGTTTGGGCATGCAGACCTTCACTGAGTGCAGAGTGAAGCAAGGTCAGAGGGTTATGGCCGTTTATGAGTAGGGCTGGAGGAATACCGTGTCTGAGTGCCGCAACTACCCTATTGAATTGTGTTTCCTTCTTCGCAGCATTGAGATCACCCAAGATTTCCTTAGAAGCACCAATTTTTTCTGAGACACGGATGATCTCGTCGAGAATTTTGTTTTTCTGATTTTCTACAACACGGCGATAGTACGCGAATGCGGCAATGCCGAGCCCCTGATTTTCTGCGCGACGCCCTTTTAAGTAATATTCTTTCTCCGCGCCCAATATTGTGATTACTTTTGCTGGTGTCGGTGGACCGAAAGGTGGATTCTCTCCAAATTTAAATAGATTTCCCTGGACCCTATCTTCGTTTAGAGAGGCCCATACCGCATATGTTTTTATTGTTTTCTTGCAATTTCGGCATTTATAACTGACGAAGTATTCCTTTATTTCGCCAGGTTGCAGATAGCCTCTTTCCAGAGGCTCAAAAAATCGAATGCCATTACAGGATTTTGTCTCGCAGTGAAGTTCGAGTTCAGGTAACAAAAACTGGTAAGAAGGGGCAAGTGTCCCACTCACGGATATTCTGCCGGCCAAATCCTTAATGGGAGTGATACGCCCAGGAGGAACTCTCTCAAAAAATTCTTTTACGGAGACCGGTTGGCTAACCGGAGATTGTGTCGACCCTTCAGTCATATGCATAGACTAAGTGTTGTTAATAAATTTCAGATTTCCATCTGTTGTATATGCTTATTTTTTAATGAAGTCAATAACTTATTTGGGAGAAAGTAATGGACTGTATGAAATAAAGATGGTGAGTTTTTCAGTCTGGATAGCAAGACATTGCTGAATTTATCTGGATTTATCTTGGTTTCTTTGGAAGGCCATCCCGACAAGAAACGCCGCCATCAGCCCATACGCCGCGGCGATCCGGAACGGGTAGATCGTTTCGATCCCCCACGGGAAAAAGAGCCGTCCATCTTCAAACGGGGAATGAATCACGCCGAAGAGGGCCAGCGCCCCGGCCGCGCCGAAAAAAAGCGCCGCGCGTCGAAGCCGCCGGTCAATGATCTCCGCCAGCGCTCCACCCCAGAGAAGCGAGGAGACGATGAAGCCGTTCGAGAGGAACAACATCGCCTGGTAGGTGAGGGCCGTCTCCCCCTGGAGGTCGGAGGAACTTTTTCCGAGGTTCCCCAGGAGGCTGTTCATCTGGATCAAGATGACGGCGGCGATTACCGGGAGGAAGGCGAAGGCGACCGCTTTGTAATGTTCCTTCGGGGTGGCGGCGAAGGCCTGCGCGGTGATCTCCAGGCCGATGAAGACCAGGATCGGCGCCACCGCCGCCTCCGGCAGCAGATCGACCACATTCCCGAGGAATCCGAAGATTCCGGCGAGCCCGATAAAAAGCGCCGTCGCCAAGGTATATCCCGCTCCGCCCCCCATCTCCTTGTAAGCCGGATGGCCGATGTAGGGGGTCGTTTGCACCACGCCGCCGCAGAGGCCGCTCGCCACCGTCGAGAGCCCGCTCGTCAACAAGATCGACCGGGTATCGTATTCATCCCCCGCCGCCGCGGCGCTCTCGGTCACGTCGATCCCGCCGATGATGACAATGATGGCGAAGGGAAGCGCGATCGGCAGATACGCCAGCACATGTGGAAGCCCTTCCAGGAAGGCCAGCGTCGGCAGAGGGAGCGCTCCGGCGGCCGTTTCGTGAAGCGCCGCTTCGTGTCCCAGTCCGAAAAGACCAAGCAGGTGGGAGAGGAGAATTCCCAAGACGACCGCCGCGAAGGCGGCGGGGATCCGAAAGGGAAAAGGAATTTTCCCGACGATGCAGGTGAGAATCACGATGAGTGAAAAGAAGCCGACCAGCGGCATTTGAATGATCTTCAGCAGCGGGAGAAAGGCGATCAACAGCAGCGCCACCGCGGCGATCGGCCCGAGCAGGCCGGCGCGGGGGACGGCCCGCTGGATCATCGGGCCGAGGAACGCTCCCGCCGTTTTGACCAGCCCGACCAGGATGATCACCGCCGTCGAGATCTTCCAGGCGAGCGCCGCGTCGTTCGTCGCCACATAGGCGGGGCCGATAACGCCGAAGGTGAAAGCGAAAAGCGAAGGGGTGTCGATGCCGAGCGGCATCGCGGTGATGTCCGAGCGGCCGGTCCGGCGGGCGAGGCGGATCGCCATGATCGTGTAAGCTAAATCACCGACGAAGACGCCGATCGCCGATCCGGGGATCATCCGGCCGTAGACGATCTCGCGCGGAAACTGAAAGATGCCGACCAGAATCGCCGCCATGATCACCAGCTGGGTCATGTTGTCGACGACGAGGCCGAAGAAGGCGTTGAGGTCGCCGGGGCGGATCAGAAGAGATTGGAGCCTGTTTTTTACGTTCATGTTGATCCCGGTCATGGCGATATCGTGACGGCGGGAGTATACACAGTTAGCGTCGGGAGCACAACCCATTTGGAGCGGACATCAGCCCACACCCTCTGTTGAAACTTTCCGCCGTTTCCCATAAAATGGCGGGGCATTGAAGGGAAATAAAATGGGAACTGAGAAAAAGAAGGTCGTCATCATCGGCGGCGGCATCACCGGGCTTTCGACCGCTTATTTCCTCCAAGAAAAAATGAAGGAGAACGGACTCGCGATCGATTGCACGCTGATCGAGTCGGATTCCCGTTTCGGCGGGAAGGTGGTGACGGAGCGGGTCGACGGGTTTGTGATCGAAGGGGGGCCCGATTCGTTCATCACCCAGAAGCCGTGGGCGCTGGACCTCTGCAAGCGGCTGGGGCTGACCGACCGGCTGATTCAGACCAACCCGGTGGAGAAGTCGATTTATATCCTCTCGAAGGGGCAACTCTGCTCAATCCCGGAGGGGTTCAACTTGATGGTGCCGGGGCGGGTGATGCCGTTTCTTTTCTCCCCGCTGGTCTCGCTCTCCGGAAAGGCGCGGATGGGGCTCGATCTGCTGATCCCTCGGAAAGAGACCGCCACCGATGAGAGCATCGCGTCGTTCGTCCGCCGAAGACTGGGACAGGCGGCGGTCGAGCAATTCGCCGAGCCGATCCTCGCCGGGATCTACGCGGGGGACGCCGAGAAGTTGAGCATGATGGCGACCTTTCCGCAATTCGCGCAAATGGAGCGGGAACATGGGAGTCTCGTCTGGGGGATGTGGATGCGCCGGTGGGATGCCGCTAAAAAGCCGCCCCGGAAGAGTGAATGGAGTCTCTTCGTTTCGCTCCGGGATGGGCTGGCCGGTTTAATCGAAGCGATCCGATCGAGGTTGGATCAGGTGACGTTGCTCTCCGGCCGGAAGGTGATCGGGGTTCGGCCGATGGAGGGCCGCTTCGAAGTCTCCCTCGACGGCGAGCGGCTCCTCGCCGACGCGGTCGTCATGACCACCAAGACCCATACGGCGGCCGATTGGATTGAAGGGTGGGACGCGCCGCTGGCGAAGCGGCTCCGGGAGAATGAATATGTCTCGACGGCGACCGTCTCGTTGGGGTTCCGGAAAGCCGACGTTCCCCATCCGCTCAACGGCTTCGGTTTTGTGATCCCCCGTCGGGAGAAGCGAAAGATCATGGCGGCGACCTGGACCTCCACCAAATTCCCCGGCCGGGCGCCCGAAGGGCATGTCTTGATCCGGTCTTTTCTGGGGGGGGCGCATCAGGAAGAGGTCGTCGGTCTGGACGATGCGTCGCTCGTTTCGATCGTCCGGGAAGAGCTCCGGTCGATCCTGAAGATTAAGGCCGAGCCGGTGGTGGCCCGCCATTTTTGCTGGATCAAGGCGAACCCGCAGTACCACGTCGGGCATCTCGATTGGGTAGAGGGGGTCGAAAAAGAGGCGGCGAAGCACCGCGGCCTCTACCTTATCGGGGCCGCTTATCGGGGGGTCGGCCTTCCGGATTGCATTCATCAGGGGATGGAAACGGCGGAGAAGATCGTTCGTTCGGTTTCTTCTATAAAATGAATAAAGAAAAGCCCCCAGCCTGTTTCCTCCCCCTTGGTGGAAGAGGTCGGGTGGGGGCAAATTTTCATCTGGGCGGTCGTCTACTTTAAGCGCTCGGCTACCCTTGCGGGATCATTTCAGGCGACTCCGCCTGTGCGATCAAATTAGAGGCTTGATCGAAATGTTTCTCCGCCCGGTCTGTTTGGCCCTCTGCCGCCAGCGCCATCGCCAGGTTGACGTGGGTTTCCGGTATGGTGGGGTCCTCTTGCTCGGCCGCTTGGAAGTGGATTACCGCTTCATCGAACTTGTCTTCCCTAAAAGCCTCGACCCCTTTCTTAAAGTGTTTTTTCGCTTCCTCATCTGCAATTCCTTTCGGCTGCACCGGCTCGATATGATCGGCGAAAACCGGTCCGGTCACCACTCCGGTCACCACTGCCAGCAGGAGTGCCGCTAAAAATCCAATCCATTTTTTCATCGCTTCCTCCCTCTTATTCTAACCCTAAAGATTGTATTCTAGGCGCTTCGAATAGAAGGGATCAATTCACCCTGTTGGGCTACTCCGAATCAGTACTCTCGAGGTGAAGGGTAGGCGGCGGAGCGCTCAACCCGAGCTCTGGTTTTTCAGTAACCTTTTAAAGGTTTCCTCGATGCTCGGCTCCGTCAATATCCCCCCCACGACCCGTTCTCGAATAATTCCGTCTTGATCGATAAAGAAGGTCACCGGCAGGCTGACGACGCCGAAGCGCTCGGCGATGTTCGCCCTCCGGTCGA
Source organism: Candidatus Manganitrophus noduliformans (assembly GCF_012184425.1). Classification (NCBI taxonomy): domain Bacteria; kingdom Pseudomonadati; phylum Nitrospirota; class Nitrospiria; order Candidatus Troglogloeales; family Candidatus Manganitrophaceae; genus Candidatus Manganitrophus; species Candidatus Manganitrophus noduliformans. Next base: position 1,090,444 of record NZ_VTOW01000002.1, on the reverse strand, counting down.
GGAGGATGGGGAAGGTCAGCTTTCCATGGTGCGCGAAGGAGCTTGCCGTGTCGAGTTTCTCCCCGAAATTCACCGCGAGAACCACCAGGCCGTCCTCCTTGTATTTCTCATAAGCGGCCTGGATCTCCGGCATTTCTTTCTTGCACGGCTCGCACCAGGTGGCCCAGAAGGTCAGCAGCACCACCTTGCCGCGATAGTCGTTCAGCGAGACGGTTTTCCCCTTGAGCGTTTCGGCTTGAATGGAAGGGGCCGGGCCGCCGACCTGCGGCGGCTTCGACCCCATGCCGGTGAAGATTCCCCAAGAGAGGACCAGGATCGCGAATAGGCCGATTCCTCGGAGAGAGAAACGGGGAGGGGCGGGAGCCCCTCCCTTTTTTGTTTTTTGATTTATGTCTTTCATTTGAAACCTCTATTCATGAGAAAGATCCCCTTCCAGTGAAAAGACCAGAAGACTGGTCGGTGTTCCGCCGACTTGAACGGTATCGACCACCGTATCGGTAGTTGCATCGATCACCGACACCGTTCCCTCGGTGCGGTTGGTCGCGAAGACATGTGTTGCTTCTCCACCTTCCTCTAAAATCGCGATCGACCTTCCTGCCGTGGTTGTTCCGACAGTAATCTCGACCGGAGCAGGCAGGGTCGGCAGAGCGGAAATGTCATAGGCCAGGACGACATCCCTTCTTTGGGTCGGCCTCTGCGTACTTCCCGACCCGGCGACATACATCTTTGTCCCATCCGACGTAAATTCAATCGCACCTGGATTAATATTCACAAGATCGTGCGTTGCGGCGCCGTTGGGGTTGGTTACATCGATGACTGTCAGTTTGCCCGTCACCGTGGACGAATCGAAGCCTCGGACGATAACGAAGCGGCCATCAGGGGTGACGTGAGTCGCGCCTGCAAATCCAATGTCCAGCGTCGTCTCAATTGCGGGGGTGGCCGGGTTGATGATGTTGACGGTTCCATAATCTTCATTGTTGTTGTAGATTTTTCCGCTGACATTGGAAAACACCATCCCGTGTGGACCGGCCTCATTCGGCGTGGTGAGATCGGCGTCACAGGTTCCCCCTGTTTCCTGCGCCGGATCGCAAAGATCGATCGTATCGATCACGGTGAGATAGTTGGAGTTTGGTGAGGCTTCCGTTCCAGGATCATTGTCGATGACGGAGATCGTTCCGTCGATAATGTTGCTGATGAAGGCCCGGAGGGGAATGGAACCGTCGGTCGCCGTCGGTGTGCTGAAGGCGGCTTTGTGATGCCCCTTTCCAACGCAGATTGTGGCAAGCACCTCGCCGGCGTTCACCTCTTCCTCTTCGTCATCGTGCCCGGCGGTGCCATGGTTTTGGATCACGGAGACCGATCCGGTCTGGGCCGTGTTACAGGCGGCGGTGACGGTGTCGATCCCGGTCGCCGGGTCTGAATCATTCTGGACCCAGATCCGGCTTCCTTCCGGGTCGCGATTGATGTGGACCGGCCGCTGGCCGACCGGGATGAATTTCCTAAACGTGGCTGCCTCGCCCACCGGATCGAGCGCCGCGACCTGGTTCGTGCCCCCCAGGTTGATGAAGATGTGGTTCTTTCTCGACGAGGTCATATCCCCTACGCTGGAAAAGAGATCGATCGGCTCGACCAGCGTGTTTCCTGCAACGCCGTGCTCGATGACGGAGACTGTCCCGTTCGTGTTTCCGACGAAGATCCGGGCTTCCACCCCGGCAGGTGCCCCTGCACTTTGCGAGAGACTGGAAGGAGGACTCGACTGGCTGCCGCATCCGGCAACCGCAAAAAGGGTGAGAACGGCGATCAATGATTTAAACCAAGTGACTTGATTGATGGACTTCATGGCACTTCCTCCAATCCGATAAGATTTAGAAAACATGGGAGACCCCGAAGATGAAGCCGTAGCGAGGGGCGATGTTCACCTCGTTGACCTCTTGATAGATCGGCAGTTGGACATGGGTATAGAGCGCCGTGTTAGGGGTCGCCTGAAGCGTCACCCCCGGCGTCAAATAGACCCATCTCCCGCCGGTGCTCGGGACTTTCTCTCCCTTGAATTCATCATGCGGAGACTGGCGAAGATTCACCTGAAGGCTAACCAGCGCCTTTTCCATGAGGCGATAGGAGCCCCCCGCATTCACAAGGAGGGTGTGGCCGAAGCGATAATCGAGCGGATTCTCTGTGTTGACCTGATAGGATGTGGAGAAGAAGGTGTCGAATTCGTGCGGGATGATCTGGTAGGCATAATAAAAAGAAGCGATGCCGTCCCAAGAGCCGGTGCCGGGCTGGATCGTCGGCTCGTTGATCGCGCCGTCGTGATCGAGGAGTTTATATTCCCCCGTCGGGGTCTTTACTCCCAAGCCAACCACCATCAGATTCTTGGTCCTGACCAGGAGGGCATATTTCCCGATCAGGCGGATATCGCCGAAACCGGAGCTCCCGTCCGACCGGCTGAAGTCGCCGGGGACATGGGCATGCTCATGGGTCCGTAGATTAAAGAAGGGGACCGATGCAGTGAGGGTAAACCGCTCGCTGACCCCGAATCCGAGATCGAGCTGCATCAGCTCATTGTTGGTCCGGATCTCGCTGTGACCGTTCGGGACGATCACCCCGTTTTCGAAATCGATCCGGGGAACCAGCGCCTCGGAAGCTTTGTCGTTCCCCCGGAGGATCTGATCCATCGGGATCCAACGATAGGAGAGATCGACGACAATCTGGCCGGGGGTGGCGATCCCCTCTTGGGTGCCGGTGACAAGGAAGCAGTTTGCCGATCCGCAGCTCGCGAGGGCGACCTTCTCGCTCAGCATCACGATCAGAGCGACGAGTAAGATGAGTAAACTGATGTTCCATAGAACGATCCGACGCATGAAGACTCCTTTTCAGTGATTTCGGATCGCGCCGAGTGAGACCACGCCGAACACCGATGTGCAGGCGGTCACTTCTGCGGCGCGTCCGAATGAATGATTTGACGAAGAACGAAATAGTTTAGGAAAGGGAAAAAGGAGGAGGTCGAATGGTCCCGGTGGAGAGGGGTTGCGGCCGGGGAGGTTCTTCCGGTTGGACGGTCGGGATTTCAAAAGAAGGGGTCGATTGCCCATCGAGGGTCTGCCCCGATGTGTGGACGAAGGTCGAGGCGGCGCACATCCAGGTGCAGATGAAAGAGGCATGCTGCTTGGCATGATCCTCCGTATGCTCCTCATGGCTGAGGGCATGCCCCTCGGCGCGAACCATGATCAGGCCGGTCGAGAAAAGATAGACCAGCGTAAAGAGAAGGGCGGTCTTTTTAATCCACATTCTAGACATGGTGTTCACAAGTAAAGGAGCGTGCGAGACATCGCCTTTCCAGGCGGATCGCGGGTGAACCAAGAGAATGGCCCCATTCGGGAGCGGGCTCATTCAGGGAATGTTAAATAAGGTTCAGAGGGGCGGGGCCCGGCTGTGAAGCCGCCGTAGAAGGGATTGATGGGGGAGCGTTTTCCGAAAGGTCAGAACCGTTCCGATGAGTAACAGAGAGAGTGTCAGGGGAACTATTTGCGTCCGGTCGGTGACGGTGGCTGCGCAGGCGAGGAGACAAGAGGCGCTGTGCGAGACCGTCCGGCCATGGTGATGGCTCTGCTCGGTGGGGGAGTCGAACGCGCAAAGGGTTCCTAGAATGAGCGCTGCAAAATAGATGACAGGGAAGGAGAGGAGAATAATCTTTTTGTAGCTTAAGCGGAACATGCCTCTATTCATAGCGCTATTCAAACTTGTTGTCAAGCTTTTCCCCCTTTAGGGGGTTGCCGCGGGGCCGTGTTGCTCGGATTCCGGGCCGGATCATCCGAAAAAGGGATCTTCCGAGGATCGGAAGAAGGAGGAGCAGCCCGAAGGCGCAGACGATCGAGGCCCCTGTCGGGAGGTCGAACGTCACCGAGGCGGCCAGCCCCAGGAGGCTGGCCGCCGTTCCAAATCCCCAACCGATCCATAATCTAGGCACAATTCCGTCCGTCAGAAGCAGCGAGGCCAATGCCGGGACGATGAGGAATGCGAAGACGAGGAGAACCCCGGCCAGCGAGACCGAACTTGTCACCACCACGCCGAAAGCCGCGTAGAAGAGAAAATCCCAGGCGCGGAAACGGTATCCCCTGCGGAGGGCCTCCTCGGGGTTGAACGAGATGAGTAGAAAGACTTTTCGGAAGAACCAGTGGAAGAGGCCGACCGCCGTGTAAAGAATCGCCGTCTTCGTGATCTGCGCGGGGGTGACCGTGAGGATATTTCCGACCAGCAGTCCGCGGATGTGCTCCGCTCCGCCCGGGGCGCGGTCAAGGACGATGACGGCGGCGGCGGCCGAGACGACATAGACGATCCCGATGATCGCCTCTTGGGGGATCTTTTCATCGCGCGATCGGGAGAGGGAGAAGAAGGCGGCGCCGATCAGCGTCATCCCGAGGGAGGCCCAGTAGGCGGCCGGATCATGCAGGTCGCGGCCGAAGAGAAGGGCTGCGGTCGCGCCGAGCGCCGCCATCTGCGCCAGCGCCAGATCGACGAAGATCACCCCCCGCCGGATCACATGGAGGCCGAGATAGGTGTGAATCCCGGTCAGAATCAGACAGGCGATGAAGGGCCAAAAAAGAAAAGACAGCATCAGATCCTCGTATCGATATTTTGATCGTCTCTGTTCTCGTAGGGGCGTATCGCAACACGCCCCTACCGCAATGCCTCCGCCAAGCGGTTCGTCAAATGATCGAAGAGCTCGAAATAGTCGTTGACGCCGGCCGAAGCCGATACCGAGGGTGGAAGCGGTACAACCTTCGCTCCCGTCTTCTCCGCCAGGAACTTCGGCGCCTGATCGCTGAAATACGGCTCCATGAGGATCCCCTTCACCTGCTCCCGCGGGATCAGCGCGATCAACTCCCTCATGTGGGAGGTGGAGGAGGGTATCCCCGGTTTCGGCTCGATATATCCGGCGGCCACCAGCCCGAACCGTTTCAGGAAATAGGGCCAGCTGTTGTGATAGGTGATCACCTTCGCCCCCTCGAACGGTTTCATTTTCTCCTGCCACCGGGAAAGGGCCGCGTCGATCCGGGTTGAGAAGCCGGCGAGGTTCCTGTCGTACTCCGCCGCTCCCTTCGGGTCGACCCGTTTCAACCCTTCGGCGATGTTCCTCGCAATCTGTTTTCCATTCATCGGATCAAGCCAGATGTGCGGATTCCCCTGGAGGTGGACGTCTCCGGCGGACCGGTCGATCGGCTCCGTCGGAACCTCCAGCGCCGTGATTCCTCTTGAAGCATCGACAAAACCGGGCGCCCCGCTCCGGATCTTTCCATTCCGTGCGCCGAGCAGCAAGGGACCGACCCACGCCTGCTCCAATTCCAGGCCGACTTGGACGAAGAGGTCGGCCCGGGCGAGTTTCAACATGAAGCTCGGTTTCGCCTCGATGAAGTGGGGGTCTTGGACCCCCTTTGCAAGGGATTCCACTTCCACCCGCTCGCCGCCGACCTCTTTTGCAATTGCGGCGAGGTCTTCGGTGGTGGTGACCACATTGACCGGAGCGGCCTCGACCGGTCGGGCGATCTGGAGAATCAAAAGAAAAGATGCGATAAGATAGATCGGTCTCATATCCGCCTCCTTCAAAACGTATGGGCGCCGTGAGCGCCGATGAGGAATTCGTACTGAATGAAAACGGCGTGAATCGGGTCGTCCCGATCGTCCGATTTGTCATAGTTGTACTGAAGGCGGATCTTGGAGAACTCGGAAGGGTAGAAGGTCAGGTTCGACGAGGCGCGCCATCGCTCTCCGGAAGCGGGATCGACCGGATCGGTGGCGTCGGCCTGTTCGTATCGGATCCCGGCGACCCAGCGGCGCTTAAAACCATAGAGCGACTGGATGTAGAAGCCGTCGGTCTTGAATTTCTCCCCGGACAACACGGTCCCGTCGTCCAGGGTGGCCTCTCCCGCTTCGTAGCTGCGGCGCATCGCCTCTCCCTGAAAGGTGACAAACGGCCAGCCGTGATCGGCGGTGAGCGGCTTCCATTTCACAAAGAGATCGACCCCGTGAATCCGTGTCGAAGTATTCTCCCCCGTTCCGTTGGGGCCGAAGAGATGGGAGGTCCCCGCGACAAGGGTCACGCTCTCCGAGAGATCGAGCGAGGTTTTGATCCGGCTCAGATAAAGAAGGTCCCCTTCATCGTGCACATCGCGCTCGAGAATCGGCCGGCCGGCGAAGGTCTCCCCGGGAGCGAAGAGAAAGCTGGTTGCCGTTTCTCCTTCGGCATTCTGGGCGCTTCCGATCAACTCCAGATAAAAAGGGAGCGGCAGCAGAGCGGAGAGCTGTATGCCCGGGCTCCTTAAACCATCGCCGCCGAACATCAGCGTGTTGATGATGTTCTGATCGGCAAAGTCCCAGGCATGCGGATGGAGCGGGTTTTGCCGGCCGAACCGGGTGAAGAATTGTCCCCCCATGATCTGAAGGCCGTAGGGAAGAGAAAGAGTGGTTAGGAAGGCTTCTTCCACTTCGATAAATGATTCGCCATCTTCGAGACCGAAAATCAGGTGGGCTTCGCCCCGAAAGTAAGGGTCGACATTGCCGGCGAGGGTCAATTCGAGATTCTGGAGGGTGAACCCTCGTTTGTTCGGATCGTGGGCGCCGAATTGCAGATGGTCCGGATCGGAAAAGGTGGCGGCGGAGAAAAGGCCGTCGAGTGAAATCTCCGGATTGAACGTCTGGGCGCTTCGCGCCGGCAGGGCGATCCCAAGGATCGCCCCGAATAGTATCAGGGCGAACAGAATAGAACGCATCATGCTTCCTCCATGTCGATGGGTGGAAATCGTCGCGCAAGATCCCGCCCGATATGGGACCTCCGGCGCGATCCTGTTCAAATGAATGGAGTTAGAGGAGAGAAGCGTGGTGCGGCGGGGCGCGGGTCGGTTTTTGGAGAGAAATCCGCTCGACCGGGAGGAAGAGCCTCGGAAGCGGGTTCCCGGTGAGGTGGATGAGAAAGAGGGCCAGCGCGGCGAGGAACGGAACCGACGCCTGGCTGTTCTGGACCCAGAGGCCGATCGCGCAACCGTGCGGGTCGACCAACTCGTCTTCGGAATAGGCGTGAAAGAGGGCGAAGCCGGAGAAGAGGAAAAGATAAAGAACCAGACCGAGGGTCAGCAGGCGGAGGGTCTGATCCTTTTTGAGGATGCTTGAATACATGACGCAAAGCTAATCAAAAAGCGAGCCGAATGTCAACGCTTTATTTCGCCGGCGAGGAGCGGGGTGCGAGAAAGGCGGCCCATGTGCGGATCAATTCCCCAATCAGCGCGATCACTCCCGTCAAAGAGACGGTGAGCGCTCCCGGAGGGGGAGGGGGCGGTTCGGTCGGGAGGAGGTGTTCTCTGACTTTCGTGAGAATCTCCTTCGGGTTCAGCGGCTTGGTGAGGTACTCGTTGGCGCCGAGGGCGAGCCCCTGCTCCCGGGAAAAAGGGTCGGTTTTCGCCGTGAGCATCAGAATCGGAATGTGGCTGGTTTTTGGATTTCCGCGGATCGCCCGGCAGACTTCAAAGCCGTTCATCTTCGGCATCATCAGATCGAGCAGAACCAGTGCGGGGAGATCACGCTCGACCTTTTCTACCGCCTCTAAACCATCCTTTGCGGTGATCACCTCGTACCCCTCTCTTTCAAGCACCGCGGAGAGAATGAGGATTGTATCGATATTGTCATCCACCGCAAGGACTTTGTGCGGCATTTCTCCTCCTTCATAAGGCGCAAGGCATAAGGGTGAGGCTGTCCGGGAGATCAGGGAGGCAGCGTCATAAGCAACATTTTTTCGAGTTTGTGCAGCGGATTCTACACCAGGCCCATTGAGACTACAAGGGGGAAAAGTAACTACGAGGGTTGGAGGGGATGCCCGCCTGAAACGCGGCTATTTCGTGATCCACTTCTCGATCCGGGTGATCATCCGCTCGAAATCTTCCGGTTTGGAAAACTCATGGTTGGCGCCGGGGATCGCCTCCATCTCTCTCTGGTCGTTCGGAAGGCGAAGGGTGTCGAAGAGGCGGAGGCTCTGGTCGAACGGGACATATTCGTCGGCCTCGCCATGAACGATCAGCGTGGGAGGTTTGATCTGCGCGGCCGCCCGGTAGGTGTCGTATTTCAATTGATCCTCATAGAAGGCATAGTCGAGCCGGGCCTTTCCATGCGGGGTGGCGATCGCGAGGAGGCCGCTCTCCTTCCAATGGCTCATCCCGGTTTCTCCCAGCTGCGCCCGCCAGATCGGCGGGTAGTCGGAGACGGGGCATTTGAGGGCGACGGCGAAGAGCGCCGGGTGTTTCGCGGCGGCATGGATGGCGACCAATCCGCCGAAGCTCGATCCGACCAGGCCGACCTCCGTATATCCGTTTTCGTTTAACCAGCGGATCATCCCCTCCGTCTGCTCCAGGCATTGGGTCAGCGTCAGGCGCGAGAAAGGGCCGTCGCTCTCGCCGTGGCCGAAGAAATCGAACCGGCAGGCCGCGATCCGCTTGGAGAGAAGGCGGGGGGTGAGGGTTCGGTTGGTCTCGCTCTCCTTGCTCGACATAAAACCGTGGCAGAGGAGGACGGCCCGGGAGGTCGATCCCTCGGGAGTCGCCAGAACGACCGAGGTTTTCTGCTGATCGGTCAGATTCAGTTCGAGTTTTTTCTCCATGCGCCCTCCGTTCATATCATTGAGAAACAGGATACCTTTTTGCCGGATCGCTTGCAAGCAACTTCTCCCCCGCCCTCCTCCCGTGTTTTAACGGGTTTCTCCCTTGACACCCTTTTCATCTCTCTCCATAATACGGGCATTATGCTGGGACGGATGCAATATTTGGTTCATAAAGTCGGAGCGGGGGAGAAGGCGGCCCAAGACCTGACTTATGAAGAGGCGCGCGAGGCGGCGCAGCTGCTTCTCTCCGGAGAGGCGACGCCGGCCCAGGCGGGGGGCCTTCTGATCGCGATGCGGGTGAAGAATGAGACGAATGAGGAGATGCGCGCCTTTACCGAGGTCTGCCGGGATTACAATAAGCCGTTGATGCTCAAGCGGGGAGTGGTCCCGCTCGATATCCCGGTTTATGCGGGGAAGAAATTTTTTTTCCATGCGATCATCCCGGCGGCATTTTTGATCGCGGCGTCCGGACGGCCGGTCCTGCTGCATGGCTTTTCCGGCGCCCCGGGACGGCTGGGGGCGGCCGATGTGTTGCGCTCGCTCGGGATCTGCGTCGATTTCACCCCGCAGGAGGGATCGACCATCTTAGAGCGGCAGGGCTTTCTCTATCTCGATGTGGCCAAGTTCAATCCCCCCCTCCACCGTTTCCAATTGCTGCGGACCGAGCTCGGCGTTCGGACCCTCTTCAACGCCGTCTGCAGGATGGTCGATCCGGCCGATTCCGGCCGGCACCTCATCGGGATCTCCCATCCCCCTTATTTCGAGAAGACCCTGGAGGTATTGAAGCGGCTTGGAAGCCGCCGCACCTTGATCGTCCGAGGGGTCGAGGGAGGGCCGGAGCCGTCGATCACCTCGGAGACAAAGGGGTTTCTCGCAGTAAACGGGGAGGCGGCGCCGCTCTCGATCGCCGCCGCGGAGTTCGGCCTCTCCTGGGCCAAACGGAGCGATATTCCGGGAGGGGAGCCGGAGGAGCAAGCCGGTCTGGTTGAAAAGATTCTCGCCGGCGAAAAGATCGGACCGGTGCGGGAGTGGGTGCTGCTGACCGCCGCGGCCGGCCTTCTCGCGGTGGGGGAGGCGCCGACCCTTGTGGACGGGTGGAAGCGGGCGGAGCAGGTTCTCAACGAGGGCGCGGGGCTTCGCAAGCTAAAGGAGAGTGCGGCGGCATGATGGGGGGAGCCAAACCGGATGCCCGGACCGACACGATTCTTCTGCTGGGACATGGAAGCCGCGATCCGGCGGCGGTCGAGGAGTTCGAGCGCTTTGTCGCTTTCTTCAAGGAATGGAGCGGTTTTCCGCGGGTTTCCCCCGGCTACTTAGAGCTGACCGCCCCGTCGATCCCGGAGGCGATCGATCGCGCCGCGGCCGAGGGGGCGGCACGGATCTGGGTCTACCCGCTTTTCCTTTTTCCCGGCCGCCATGTTTCCAGTGATTTACCGCGCTTTTTATCCGAGGCGGGGACGCGGCATCGAGCGGTCCCGATCCACTTCGGGGAGGCGATGCACCGGCACCCGAAACTGCTGGAGTTGGCGAAGATCCGGATCGGTCCCCTTCCCGCGGAGGAGGACCGGACCGCCCTTCTTCTGGTGGCGAACGGGAGCAGCGATTCCAGGGGGATCGAAGCGGTCGAGCACTTCGCGGCGAAGTTAAGGCCGATGCTCCCTCAAGTCCATTTTCTTCCCTGCTTCGCTGAGATGGCCTGGCCGTCGATGCCGGACGCCTTTGCCCGTTGTCTTGGGATGGGGATCACGTCGATCGTTGTCTTCCCTTGCGTTCTTTTTACCGGGAGAGTGTTGCAGGGGATTCGTTTGAGAGTGGAGAAATTCCGGGAGATCGATCCCGCCCTCTCCATCCGGATGGCCGACCCCTTCGGCATCCACCCGCTGCTGGCGGAGATCGTCTGGGAAGGGGTTCAAGGGGCCTGGCCTGTCGCCAACGGTTTGAGGGTCCGGTCGAACGGGTAATACAGTAATACGGGAGGAAGGATGAATCAAAAGAAACGGATTTTAACGGGGGACCGGCCGACCGGCCGGCTCCATCTGGGACATTACGTCGGCTCTTTGGTCAATCGGGTGAAGCTTCAAGAGGAGTATGAGACCTTCATCCTGATCGCCGACGTCCAGGCGCTGACAGACCACTTCGAGCATCCGGAGATCTTGCAGCAGAACATCCGCGAAGTGACCAAGGATTATCTTGCAGTCGGGATCGATCCGGGCAAAAGCACGATTTTCATTCAGTCGTTGATTCCGGAGATCGCCGAGCTGGCGGTCTATTATCTCAACCTGGTGACGGTCGCGCGCCTTCAGCGCAACCCGACGGTGAAAGACGAGATGCAGCAGAAGGGGTTCGAGCAGAATCTCCCGGCGGGATTCCTCGTCTACCCGGTTCATCAGGCGGCCGACATTACGATCTTCAACGCCGATCTCGTGCCGGTGGGAAAAGACCAGCTTCCGATGATCGAGCAGACGGTGGAGATCGTCCGGCGGTTCAACACCTTTTACGCGCCGGTTTTGGTCGAGCCGCAGGCGAAGGTGGGGGAATTCGCGCGGCTTCCCGGCATCGACGGCCAGGCGAAGATGAGCAAGAGCCTCGGCAACGCGATTTATCTGGCCGACGACGCGAAGGCGGTCGAGGCGAAGGTGATGCGGATGTATACCGATCCGACCCGTCTTCGCGCGACCGACCCGGGGCATATCGAAGGAAACCCGGTTTTCGTCTACCACGACGCCTTCAACCCGGACAAGGAAGAGGTGGCCGATCTCAAGGAGCGTTATGTTCAAGGGAAGGTCGGCGACGTCGAGGTGAAAAAGAAACTTACCCGCGCACTGAACGCTTTTTTGGATCCGATTCGCGAGCAGCGCGCCAAGTACGACCAAGACGAGAAGGCGATCGATGAGATTTTAAAGGAAGGAACCCGGCGCGCCCGCGCGGTGGCACAGGAGACGATGGGCCAGGTCCGCCGGGCGATGAAGATCGACTACCCGTTTCAGGGGTGAAGATCGATTGCGGAATGCGGACCTGTAGAGACGTCCCGGCGGGACGTCTCTACATTTAAGATGCTTCTCGATTGACGCACAAAGCGAAAAATGATATAACCAAACCCGTTGTCTTTCCTGGATCAAATCATGGCGGCGTAGCTCAGTTGGTAGAGCAGCGGAATCATAATCCGCGTGTCGGGGGTTCGAGGCCCTCCGCCGCTACCATCCTTCTTTCCTCTTCTCAGAGCCGGTCTATCCTAACAGCACATCATCCGTAGCGGCGGTGAGGACGAAGACTTTCTCGTTGTTGTTTTCCGGATCCGAGAAAAAGAGAAAGAATCCCTTTCTTCCGGGAGAGACGCCCGTGGTGTAGCCGAAGAGATTCTCCCCGTCTTTGAAGCAGACCATCACTCTTCGACCCAGCCCCGGCCGCTCCACATCGATCCGCTCTTTATAGGTCGGATTTCCGTCGAAGCACTTCACGAAGAAAATTCCCTTCAATCGCGAGGGGTCAATTTTGATTGTTTCTCCCGAGCTTTTTTTGGTAAGGTGGAACCAAGGTTTTTCCGGGGAGAAGTCGCCGGTGCTTCCCTTGACGACCTCTCCGTTTTGAAAATGGAGAACGATCCTGTTTTGCATTGCCATCCCTCTCTGAGATTTTACGTCTACTGTGAAAATGACCGCTGCGATCATCCCGCCGATCAGGGGAAGAGAATTATACAATAACTGGATATTCATTGTCATCCCCTTAATTTCACTTTCCCGGTGGAATCGAGAGGGTCTTGAATACCCTCGAAGAGTCAGGTATCTTCTTATTCTGGACAAAATGCGTCGTCGAAAAAGGAGCGGCTGCTCCGTTTTTTGCGATGCGTGGAAAACCGGCCGGCGTGTGACGCAGAAGGCGCCCCGAAACGACTGAGATTAAAGAGCATTTTTCGGAGTCGAATGCTTCGGTTTCAAGATCGGTCCATTAAATCCAAGCTGATGTTCCTGACGCTGATGACCAGCAGCATCGTCTTGATGCTGGCCGGCATCGCTTCGATCAGCTACCAGATCCTCAAAGTACGGCAGAGCTTGACGTATAATCTCTCCACGTTGGCGGCCGTCATCGGCACCAACAGCACGGCGGCGCTGACCTTCAACGACCCCAAGGCCGGGGAAGAGACGTTGGCGGCCTTGGCGGCCTACCCGCGCGTCATTGCCGCCGCCATTTACACCAAAGAAGGCCGGGTTTTTTCCACCTACGTCAGGGATCCCGCGCCGGAAGGATTTCAGCCTCCCCCCGTTGAACCGGCCCTTTCCCGTTTTGAGAGAAACGCGCTGGTCGTTTTTCGTCCCATCTTCTTAGGAGAGGATCGGGTCGGCACGGTTTACATCCAATCCGATCTGGAAGATCTCTATTCGGCGCTCAGACAATACACCGCGGTGACCGCGGGCTTGATCGTGGCCGCCTCCTTCGTCGCCCTGTTGCTCGCCTCCCGGTTTCAGCGGGTCGTTTCCGAGCCGATTTCACATTTGGCCAAAACGGCGAAAGCGATCTCCATCCGGAAAGACTATACGATCCGGGCGCAGAAGCACGGCCGGGACGAGTTGGGCCTCCTGGTGCAGGGATTCAATGAGATGCTCGATGAGATCCAGACCCGGGATGCGGCCCTGGGGGCGAGCGAGCTGCGGTTTCGGACCCTGACCAGCCATGCGCCGGTCGGTATTTTTCAGACCGACCCCAAGGGGAACTGTCTTTTTGTCAACGAGCGCTGGTGCGACATGGCGGGGATGACGCCGGAAGAGGCAAAAGGGGAAGGCTGGATGCGCGCGTTGCACCCCGAGGACAAGGAGCGGGTTTTTAACGAATGGTACGACGCCGCGAAGGCCGGGCGCGAGTTTGCCTCCGAGTACCGCTTCCAAACGCCGCAAGGAAAGGTGACCTGGCTTTACGGCAGCGCTATTGCGCTGCGCAACGAATCGGGCGCGGTGATGGGCTACATCGGAACGATCACGGACATCACCGAGCGGAAAGAGGCCGAGGTCCAATTAAAAGAGTCTGAAAACCGATTCCGCCAACTCGCGGAGAACATTCATCAAGTCTTCTGGATGTCCGATACGTTCAAACAGGAGATGCTTTATATCAGTCCCGCCTATGAAAAAATCTGGGGGAGAAGTTGCGAGAGCCTCTATCGGCAGCCGAAATCTTTTGTAGACGCCATTCACCCGGAAGATCAGCCCCGAATGAAGGCTTCACTGGAGCGGCAAGCCCGGGGAGAGGGGACCGATATCGTCTACCGTGTCGTCCGTCCCGATGGGTCGAGCCGTTGGATTCGAGACCGCAGCTTCCCGATTCACGATCGATCCGGCCGGGTTTACCGGATGGCCGGAATCGCGGAAGATATCACGCAGCAGCGGGAAGCGGAAGAAGAGCTGAAGCAGAAGACGATCCAAGCGCTGGAGGCGAGCCGGATCAAATCGGACTTTGTTTCGAACGTCTCCCATGAGCTGAGAACGCCGATCAATGCCATTATCGGCTATAGCTCGCTGCTGCTGGACGAGACCTACGGCGCCGTCGGCCAGGATCAAAAAGCCCCCTTGGAAGGGGTGGTCCGAAACGCAAATGACCTTTTAAATCTGGTGAATGACGTGCTCGATCTCTCCCGGATCGAATCGGGAAAAATGGCGATTCGTCTCGGACCGGTCGACATCCCCGCCCTCATTGAGGGCATTCTGTCCGGAATGCAGCCGCTCTTTGAGAAAAAATCGCTTTTTGCCCGGTTTCATCCCCCGGAGACCTTTCCGGTCATTCAATCCGACGCGGAGAAAATCAAACAGATCACCATCAATTTCCTGTCGAATGCCGTGAAATTCACGAAAAAGGGAGGGGTGACGATCTCGGTGAAAGACCGGCCGGAGAGAGGGGGAATTGCGTTTTCAATCCAAGACACCGGAATCGGCATCAAACCAGAAGAGCTTCCGAAAATATTCGATGCGTTTCATCAGGTCGATGCGAGCGCGACCAGGGAGTTCGGGGGGGTGGGGTTGGGGTTGGCGATCGTTAAAAAACTGATCGATCTGTTACAAGGGGAGATTCGTGTCGAGAGCGAATATGAAAAAGGATCGACCTTTACCGTTTACCTCCCCTATCGGCTCGAACGGGTGAAAGAGAGCGCCTCCTAGTCCGGCATCGCCGGAACCAAAGACGTTATTCATAAATCGCTATTCGTTAATCGAAACCCGGCAACGAGTGGATGATCCGAAGTGCCGACATCAAATGGGACTTCCCGGTAGGCTCCTCCCTCCGGCACGATTCGGGCCAATTTCAATAGCTGAGAGCTCGGTTTCAATCCGGCCCGCTCCACCGCGGCGACGTTGATCGCGAAGCGAACCCGGTTCTGCTCCGTCTCCAATTGGACCATCCCCCCCCGTTCGGCGAAATGGTCGATATCGCTGACGGTCAAGACCGGCGCCCGGCTCAACTGCTTCACGATCCGGGAGGCATTTCCCGCCTCCGAATCGCTGATAAAAAGAATATGGGCCCCGGCCGCCTCCTCGATCTTCGAAAACCGTTTTACAAGAATCGGCTTGTCTTGAACGGTTTTTCCCGCAACCGCTTCATCGATCAGTCTCCCAAATGGATCGTCTCCCAGAATTCCGATCACGAAGGCCGGATCATTCGAGATCGCTTCCGCCGGCCAATCGACGAATTTGGCAAAGTTGAAAAGAAACGCCGCCTTGACCTGATATTCCGTCGCTGTTTGCGGTTTGGCCTCCAAAGGCAGAAAGGCGACACCGATCGCGATCAGCAGGAAAAAGATAGAAAGTCTCTGAAGGAGCGATTGGCGCTTCATTCCCATTGAACGATCACCTTTGCATAGACGCCGCGTTCCACCTCGACCACCCCCCGGGCAAATTCCGCATGCTGCCGACCGAGCAGGTTCTGGCCGACGACCGAGAGTTCCACTTTCTCCGTGGGATGCCAGCCGAGCCGAAGATCGAGGTTATAATATCGCTTCACTACCTGGGCGGGAAGGCGGTCGACATACCGGAGAAACCAATCGAGCTCCAGGTTCCCCGGCAGATCGATCATCGAGCGGAGTCCCGCCTGATGATGGGGGCTCGACTCTTCCGTTCCCGTTTCGCTGCTTTCCCGGGTCGGAAAACCGGCTTGCGCGTTCAGGTGGATTTGAAGGAACGAGTAGATGAAGTTGACCCGCCACCACTCCTTCGCCTGCCAGTCGGTCATCAGCTCCACGCCGTAGGTATGTCCGTCCATCTGATTGGTGAGGAAAAACGGAACGATCACCCTGTCGGGGCCGGGAGGGGCCGCCTCGGTGAATGACGGGGCCCCCATCTCCAGGGTCGAAAGGTTCGCGTACTTGTTATAGAACGTGGTCGATGTGAAAGAGAGCCGGGGCTGTGGTTGAACCCGGTATCCGAGTTCATAGGCGATCATCGTCTCCGATTCAAACGACTCGTTCGGGAGGATGCGGCCGAACGTATTCGTGGCCGGATCCAGCACGCCGGAGAGCGCCAAATCATGCTCCAGCCGGGTGGGGGTCCGGACGGCCCGGGTCACGGCGCCCCAGACCACCTGTGTTTCGGTCGGCTTCCAAAGCGCTCTTCCACTCGGCTGGAGCTCGAACCCGCTGTAGTCGTTGTGCTCGAACTTGGAGCCGAGGGTCAGGACCACCCGGTCATCGATAAAACCGATCTGGTACTGGACGAAGGCGCTATAGATCGCATCGGTCCGGTCCGCGGGGATAAATTCCACCGTCTCGACGCCGCTTGTATCGTCCGAGTTAAGCCGGTAGCCGGCCCCCCAAATCAGCTCCCGGCTTTGGGTAAAGCGGAGGCGGTGCTGAAAATCAAAATCGAGGGTGTGCCGCTCTTCCTCGAAATTCGCCTCTTCCCGGTTCGTATAATCATAATAGGCCTTCAACGTCCAGTCGGACCGCTCGCTTCGGACGCGGCCCCAGCGGAACAAAAGATTCCCGCCGGAAAGATCGGCGTCTCTTAAGACCGTTTGCGAGAAAGGGGGGGTGTAGGTTCCGAACGTGGTCCGCTGCCCCGCCTCCCCGGTGTAAAAATCTCCTTGGAGGGTGAAGGCGTCGCGGTCCGTTAGATCGAGATCGGTGCGAAACCCCGCCCGGCCCATCCGCCAATCGTCGAAATCGACCCCGTCCGGATGAAAGCCGGCATCCCGATCGAAGTATTTTGCGTAGACCCGGTAATGGAGGTCCTCGCCGGACCTTCCACCGTAGCGAACCCCGCCGAAGCCGCGCTCTTCCGTCCCGGCTCCGAGCGTGACCAATCCCCCCTGGGTCTCTTTTGAATGTTTGGTGATAATGTTGATCACCCCGTTGACCGCGTTTGCCCCCCAGATGACCCCGCCCGGCCCGCGGATCACTTCGATCCGTTCGATGTCTTCCAGCAGCAGATCTTGCACTTCCCAGTAAACGCCGGCAAAGAGGGGATTGTAGACGCTCCGCCCGTCGATCAATACAAGGATCGATCTGGAGAGACGGCTGGTGAATCCCCGGATCCCGATCGCCCACTGATTTGCATTGATCCGGGCGACCTGAACGCCGGGGGCCATCCGCAGCGCCTCCGGAACGCTGGTGACGCCGGACCGGCGGATGTCCTCCTGCGTGATCACAAAGATCGCCGCCGGGGTATTGAACCATTTGATCGGACTTTTGGAGTAGGTGACGATCTCCACGTTCATCAGCTCTTCCAGGCTGAGCTCCGTGAGAGCGTCTTGGGGTTTTGTGGCGTGGGAGACTTCTTGACCCCAGGCGAGGGGCCGGTTTTCGATCAGGAGCAGAACCACCGTGAGAAAAAGCGCCTCCGCCAGGATGCGCCGGGCGTGGTGAAGAACGATCCCCCTTCGGATGGTCATTCTCTGGAAGCTCCTTGCAGGTGGAGGGTGAAAGTTGCAGCTGCAATGCTAATGACGCAGATTATAAGTTTGAAATTATAAGATACAAAAAGGAAATTGTCATCCATTAAAAACAAAATTTTTCACAGCGATCGCAGATTATTTGGAAGTGTTATTGAAGACAGGTATTTTCATGGAGGGTATTTCCGGATGGGTCGCCGTCCTCTCATGCAGCGGGCCGGAGGCGTTCCGCCACGCATCGGCTCCTAACCAAACCGGCTCAGCGGGCAGGCTTCATGCGGGTGAGGCCGCGCGGGGCAATAGTCCCGTCCATAATCGACGACGCGAAAATTGAAATGGAGCCAATCTTCCCTGGGCAGAATCGCCATCAGGTCCCGCTCGATCTTGTCGGGATCGGTCTCGTTCGTCAGCCCCCAGCGCCGGGCGAGACGCTTGACGTGGGTGTCGACCGCGATCCCCTCTGCGATGCCGAAGGCCTCCGCCTGGATCACATTGGCCGTCTTGCGGCCGACGCCGGGAAGGGTTCGGAGCGCTTCCATCGTCCGCGGGACCTCCCCGGCGAACTGCTCTTTCACTTTTTTTGCCGCTCCCAGGATGCTCTTCGTTTTGTTCCGGTGGAATCCGATCTGCCGGATCTCCCGGTTGAACTCCTCCGGATCGGCATTGACGTAATCATCAAGGGTCCGGTATTTTTTGAAAAGCCGCTCGGTCACCTCGTTGACCTTTTTGTCGGTCGTCTGCGCGGAGAGGACCACCGCGACGTAAAGCTCCCAAGGGCTGCCGTAGCGGAGCACCGTCTTCGCCTCGGGATAGAGCCGCTTCAGCGCGGCGATGATTGCTTTCGCCTTTCGTCGCCGCTCCGTCGGAGCCGTTTTGTCGGATCGGTTTTTCATGAGGGTTATTCTAGTTCATCTTAAACGGAATTCGCCAGGAGAAAAAAGACGAGGAATGAGAGATGGTCGCCCCGATTGTAGCGCCCGCTCTTTCTATGGCAGAATGAAAAGAGGTTTTCATTTTGCGGAGGAGAAGAAGATGGCTCAAGCACAGCCGAAAAAAGAGGAGCGGGCGTTCTCGTTTATTCGGATGAACGAACGCGCAGGAAAGCCGCGCACGCGCGGCATTACCGAGATCCGCGGCCCTTATTATACGCCGATGGGGAAGCGCTACCTTGAAGATGTCTTGGAGACGATGGGGAGCTATGTCGATGCGCTCAAGTTCGCGGGGGGCTCCTTCAGCCTGATGCCCCGGCGGGCCGTCAAAGAACTTCTCGATCTGTGCCATTCGCACAACGTCGTCGTCTCCACCGGCGGCTTCATCGAATATGTTCTCACACAGGGGCCGCAGGCGGTCGACCGGTATATCGAAGAGTGCAAGGCGCTCGGGTTCGATATCGTCGAGATCTCCAGCGGCTTTATCGTGGTTCCGACGGACGATCTTCTCCGTCTTGTCGAGAAGGTCCAGAAGGCGGGGCTCAAAGCGAAGCCGGAGGTCGGGATTCAGTTCGGCGCCGGCGGGGCGACCGCTTCGGCGGAGCTTCAGGCGGAGGGGACCCGCGATCCCGAGTGGGCCATTATGCAGGCGCAGCGGTTCATCGACGCCGGGGCGTATCAAATCATGATCGAGTCGGAAGGGATCACCGAGAATGTCCCGACCTGGCGGACCGACGTCGTCGCGAAGATCGTCCGGGCGTTGGGGCTGGAGAAGCCGATGTTCGAAGCGGCCGACCCGGAAGTCTTCGCCTGGTACATCAAAAATTACGGCCCGGACGTCAACCTCTTCGTCGATCACAGCCAGATCGTCCAGCTCGAATCGCTCCGGTCCGGGATCTGGGGGACGAAGAGCCTCTGGGGCCGTGTCGTGACCTATCAGCCGAAAGCAGCATGAGCGTATAAAACAGGGCAGGCGGTAGGCGGGCCTCTCCCTCCCGCCTGCCATTTTGATCTTAGGGGTGGATGTGCATTCGATCGTGATCGTGCCGTTCGGCGATATTCCGAAAACGCTGCTCGATTTCCTGCGTGAGGAGCTTGCCTTTCGTTTCGGGACGGAGGTGAGCGTCGCCGATCCCGAGTCGATCCCGGAGGGGGCGTTCGACCGTCATCGGAGCCGATACCGCTCGTCGCTCTTCCTTCGTCATCTTGAGGAGGAGCGGCAGGATGTAGACCTGAAAGAAACAGAGCGGCGGATCGGAATCGTCCACGCCGATCTCTACAACCCGGAATCGGATGTGGTCCTCGGCGAGGCCGACCCGGTCGATCGGGTCGCCGTGGTCTCCCTCGCCTCCCTTCATCCGGAATCGGAGGCGCTTCCCGAAGAGGACCTCCGTTTCCGGACGCGGGTCCTGAAAGAGGCGGTCCATGAGCTGGGGCACACCTATCAGCTCGACCACTGCGGCAACCCGAAGTGCGTCATGTACTTATCTCACGCTCCGAACGACCTCGACCAAAAGAACGCCGATTTCTGCATGGCGCATCAATCGAAGCTGAAACGGCGATAGCCGACAGGTAGATCGTTCGCTCTCCTCTTTACCGAAGAATTCCCTCATCCTGGTCATTTTTCTCTCGACCTCATACGCTTCTGATCATTGAAGAATGGATCGGCCTTTGTTCCTTTCCGACCGGTCCCATCTGAATCGTTCCGATGAATTCCAGGTTCTCTGTATTCAACCCACATTGGTATTTTATCTTTCTTGACAGCGTTCTTTCCGGTGCTATCTTGTGCGTAGCCCGTTTCAGGGCTCGGGCGCATGCAATCAAAAAAAGCAAGGAGGCATTATGTTTGAGCGATTGATCGAGAATGCTCCGCCGGAGTGGCAGAATTTTATCGAGATGCTGCTTGGTCCTCTGGCGTGGATTCCGGAGATGCAGCGGTGGCTGGCCGATTTCTTTTTCGATTCTCCCTCGAAGGGGATCCTCGCGGCAAAGGTCGTCTTTCTTCTCTTCCCGCTGCTCCTTTGGACCGGTGCGATCTGGTGCACGCAGCTGTCGCTGTATACCCTTCCGTTCCGCTCCGGACGGCTTCAGTTTATCTCCATGATGCTGCTGGCCTGGTGGGACGGCGCGCGGGCGGTCTGGCTTTATTGGATCGGGCTCTTCCGCGTCACAGGGGTGATCCTGGGGTGGATTTTTGCGGTGACCCGGCTGGCGGTCAAATTGTTGGTCGAAAGCGGCAAGCAGATCCTCCTCCTTCCTTTCACCATGACCGGAAAGATGACACAGAGTTACTTCCAGCCGGGGGTCCCCTGGATCGCTTTTATGATGCTGATTTTCTGGTGTCTGCTGGAGGCGGTCATCTTCACCTATACGCTCACCCCGACCGTCTCGGAGGTTTTGGCCGATCTGGTCGGCGCGGAGGCTCCTCCGGCGATGGGAGCGGTCCTCTATTTTTTCCTTCTCCTGCTGATTCTCGGGAGCTTCGCCTGCATCCAAGCCTTCGTCGATGCCGTGAAGAAGCGGGAGTATAAATTTATCGTCCAGATGGTTCTGGTGGAGATCTTCGTGATGTTCTTCGAGGTGATGTTCCTCTACCGCGAGCTGGTCGACGCGGTCACCCCCTGGATCGCTCAGCAGACCGGAGAGCAATTCCGGTTGGGGATTGTCTTTACCCTTTCACTCGCGGTCTTCGGGTGGGCCGGCATCCGCGGGATGACTTGGTTTCTCTTCGGCCAGTTCGGCACCCCGCCGCTGCTGGCGTTCATCTCCCGCCGGCCGATGGTCACCCCGGAGCAGGCCGGCGCGGTGACGCCGCCGGCGGCGGAAGCCGCGCTTTGGTGGCGCGCCCCGGTTCAGGATTTCAAGGGGGAGATCGGCTGGCTGCATGAGAAGAGCGATCAGCTGCTGGAGTATCTGACCCTCCCGGTCCTTCAGGTCATGGCGGCGGCGCTCAATTTCGCGCTGATCTTGGTCGCCTCGCGGCCGATCTTCAACCTTCCGTTGAAGGGGCTCAAAGAGGTGATGGCCACCAAGGAGATCTTTACCCTTCATCTCCAACCGAAGAGGGTCGAACGATGAAAATCACTCGCCATTCCATCTTAATGGGCTGGGTGGGGGCGGTGGCCCTCACGGCGGCGCTGGCCGCTTGCAGCACCCAGGTCGCGGAGCGAAAGCCGAGGCAGGCGTTGTTCATCGGCGTTGATGTCAGCGGCTCGTTTCAGCAGTCGGGCTATTTCGACGATGCGATGACCTTCCTTTCGTATTATATTTACGGCCACCTCAACGAACTCGGAGGGCTTGCCCCGCCGCGCGAGCTCTTCGTCGGTTCCATCGGCGGAGAGGACAGCGCGGAGCCGAAGGCCTTTCATCCGATTCACGATTTTACCGGAAAGAGCATCCCGGAGATCGAGGAGCAGCTTCGGAGCTGGTTTGTCCCGATGGATTCGTTTACCGACTTCAATCCTTTCTTTCAGCAGGTGGCGCGGATCGCGAAGGAGCGCCACCTGACCCTCTCCCCCATCACCGTGATGCTCGTCAGCGACGGCGTTCCCGACGCCCCGATGCGGGCGGGCGAAACGGGGTCGCTCTATGAGAAGATCGATCTCGCGCCGTTGGAATACCTTTCGAGGAATCTGACGATCCGCTTGGCGTATGCCAGCCCGAAGGTCGGGGAGAACTGGAGAAAAGAGATCCCGCGGCAGCGGGTTCGTCTCTGGGCGGTGGAGGGAGAGGTGATGAAAGGGTGGAGCCAGCAGGTGGCGCCGGAGGTGGTCGATCCGGCGGGACAGGAGCGGTTGTGGAAGTGGGTTCGGGACAATGTCGACTACCGGGTCCGGTCGATTTCGCGGTAACCGAATTCCTTGTGAAAATAAAAACGGCCAGGGCTTTCGCCCTGGCCGTTGCGCTTCTCCCAACTCCTAGGCCCACGTCCGGTTGCCGTATCCATTCGAGAGAGTGTCGTTCGTCATCGCTGCCGGAGATCGTTTGAGAATGAGTCGAAATTGAAAGAGAGAGGGCGTTAGGGGAGGAGCTGCCACTCGTCTTTATCGATCGTCACCTTTTGACCCGCCTGAATCTGCTTTAAATCATTGCGGTCGAACATCCCGAGGTAGCGCTCGATCCGCTCTTCATCGATGATCCGATCTTCTTTCATCTGGCCGCTCGGTAATTTGTACTTCCGAATCAATGTTGCCATGCTTCCGGTCTCCTTGCTTTGATATTTCGGAGGCGGCGTGGAGCCGGCCCCTTCAAAAAGTCCGCATTCTATCCCGATCTTTCGGGGAAATCAAGTTAAATCTTACGCCCCCCGGGATCGTTTGTCCGTGCGGCCGCTTACCACCGCTTCGTCCGTTTCTTGAAGCCGTTTTCCTTCCAGCCGTTTTCTTTTTTCCGGTGAGATTGAACCGGTTTCTTCGCCGGCTTCGACTTGTCGGCCGGGCTTTCCTTCACTTCGAATCCGGCCACCAGGACCTGAGGGATTTTGGACCCGATCAGCCGTTCGATGTCGCGCAGGCTTCCCCGCTCGGCGGGGGCCATCAGCGAGATCGCATCCCCCGTTCCCTGGGCGCGGGCGGTCCGACCGATCCGGTGGACATAATCCTCCGGCGCCTCCGGCAGCTCATAATTCACCACGTGGGTGATCCCCTTTACATCCAGTCCGCGCGCGGCGATGTTGGTCGCCACCAGGACCTGAATCGCCCCGCGCCGGAATTGCTCCAGCGCCTGGGTTCGGGCCCCCTGGCTTTTGTCGCTGTGAAGCGCGGCGACCTTCTTCCCCTTCTTCGTGAGATGGGAGGCGATATCGTTGGCGCGGTGTTTCGTCCGGGTGAAGACGAGCACCTGGCTCATTTTCTCCAGCTCCATCAGATGAATCAACAGGTCGCGCTTTCTTCCGGTATCGACCGGGTAGACGACCTGGCGAATCCCCTCCGCCGGGGTTCCCTGCGGTGCCACTTCGATCCGTTGGGGATTGTTTAAGATCTCATCGGCGAGCTTCTTCACCTCTCCCGAGAGGGTGGCCGAGAAGAAGAGGGTCTGCCGCTGTTTCGGAAGGGCCTTGATGATCGTCCGGACGTCGGGGAGAAAGCCCATGTCGAGCATCCGGTCGGCTTCATCCAGCACCAGCACTTCCAGATTTCTAAAATTGACCGTCCCCTGGCGCATGTGATCGAGCAATCTTCCCGGGGTGGCGACGAGGATATCGATCCCCCGCCGGAGTGCATCTTTCTGCGGACGGATGCCGACCCCGCCGAAGATCACCTCATTTTTCAGCCGAAGGAATCGCCCGTAGGTCCGGATGCTCTCATCGACCTGCGCCGCCAGCTCCCGCGTCGGCACCAGCACCAGCGCCCGAAGCGAGGGCGATTTTCCTTCCCGCAGCCGGTGCAGGATCGGAAGGGTAAACCCGGCCGTTTTCCCGGTGCCGGTCTGCGCGCAGCCGGTGAGGTCTTTTCCCATCATAATGATCGGGATGGCCTGCAACTGAATCGGTGTGGGGTTCTCATAACCTCTCGATTTCACGGCGCGAACGATTTCGGGGGCGAGCCCCATATTCTCAAATGACATTCTGTTTTTCTCCTGATTAATCATAAGGGACCACGGTCCCCACATGGAAGCAAAATCCCGGCGGGGCGTTCCTCCTCGATGAAATAGAGAGGCGGCGCGCCGCGGCGGCTCTTTTCTGCTTGGTTTTAAGAACCGTTTGAAGTGTAAGAGTCCATCGGTGGGGTGGATGAACCCGCTTCTTGAGGAGGGATCATAATGTAAGCGGATTCCGCCTCGTGGTTCATGAAACTGCCCACAGAGTATCATATGGGAGGAGAGATGCGCAAGGAAAATGTTTAGAAAGGGCGGGGGATCGATTGACTCTGGATCACATTGCCTTTGTCGTCGACCAAGGCGATCTCTTCAATCCCGGGCTCTTTTTTGATTTTGATCAGGACGTACGGCCGGGTCATCACGGTCGCCTGGAATCGGTCCGCGGGGGGGGCCTCTACCCTGATTTTCAGACGCAAGGTCTCATCGTCTCGGGTCACTTCATCGACAACGATCCGGTATCCCGCCGACGGCTTCTCTTCCGTGGAGACAAAAACGACGAGCGACTTTTCGAAATCAATCTTGGGGGGAGACGGCGGAGGAAGGCGGCCGGAATGGATTTCCGCGAAGAGGGTCTCAAACAGCGCTTCCCGGTCGACGACCTCGAATTGAAAAGAGGGGGATTGTTTTCCGGAATGGACCCCTTGGTCGATAATGCTGTATTTCACCTTGGAAGCGGCACAGGCGCCCGCGGCGAAGACGACCGCCCAGAGGAGCCAAAAAAATCCCCGGCCGAGGGTGGTGCTGTTCCTGCTCACTGAAGCCGCCTGAATTTTTTGCCTGGAGTCCCGCCGGGCGCAGCCTTCGCGCTTTGGGGCGAAGCAAGGTCTCCCACGAGAATCTCGATGCCGGGCCGATCCTCCCCCGCCGTCACGGTGACCGGCTCCGGGAAGGATCCACAGGCGTCTTCGAGGTCGCAGATAATGCCGTCGTCGTCCCGGTCGGTCCCGGCCACGATCGTGTAGGTTCCCGCCGGCGTTTCCGGAAGGGTGAAGGCATAGTTTTGCGCGCGGCTTGTTGCGGTCTCCGACACGGTATCAAAATTGTCGTCGACCACCAGAACGAAGACGGTTCCGACGTTCCCCAATGTTTCGCCGCCGACCGTCATCTGAACGTTAATGGTCGCGGTTGGATTTTGCGGGGCATCCGAGGTGACTGTGATCGTCGCGGTGTAGGTTCCGTCCGCAAGGCCCGTCCGATCGACGGCGGCATTCACGGTCAACGGCGCCGTTCCGGAGGTCGGGGTGACCGTCAGCCAGGAGCCGCCGTCGGAGGTCGCCGTCGTGATCTCCGTGATGTTCAGTGTTCCAATCCCCGCATTGGTGATATTGATCTGGAGGGTATTGATGTAATTGCTGAAATCGAGCGAAGTGATCGAGACGCTGAGAATGGGCGCGGTCGGAGGGGGGAGACTCCCGCCTCCAGGGAACTCACCGGCGGCCTGCACCGCCAGCGCGGCGTCGATCAATCCGTGGCCATACAAATCATCCCGGCCGGTGGCGCCGAGATCTCTCGTAATCCGCTGGGTGGTACCCAGGTGGGTCCCGGCGAGGAGCTGGTCGATATCAGTCGGTGTCAAAGTAGGATTCACGTCGAGCATCAATGCAATTACCCCCGCGACATGCGGGGCCGCCATCGAAGTTCCTTGGAGGAAGCGGAAGTTGAATTGACCGGAGTCGGTCCCGAGCGTGCTCAAGACCCCGTCCGCGAAGCCGTCTCCGTTCAGGTCGGCGGCGGCGTTTCCGCCGGGCGCCGCGACATCCACCCTCGGTCCGAAGTTGGAATATGGGGCCTTCGTTGCATTGAAATCGACCGCCGAAACCGAAATCACCCCGTCCAGGCCGGCGGGCGAAGTAAGCGCGCTGGTGTTCTCGTTGCCGGCCGCCGCCACCACGATGACCCCTTTGTTTCTCGCCGTGGTGATGGCATTTTGCATCGTTTGGCTAAAGCCTTGGCCGCCGAGGCTCATGTTGATAATGTGAGCGCGCTTCGGAGTATTTGGATCTTCGCCGCCGGCGGCATGAAGGATCGCCTCCGCAATATCGGCATCGGTTCCCCCTCCTTCGCCGAGAACCCGGAGCGGCATGATTTGCGTCTGCCGGGTCACCCCCGCTACGCCCGAATTATTGTGGGTCTCAGCACCGATGGTCCCGGCCACATGGGTTCCATGAAAACTGCTGCTTTCTCCCCGGGGATCGTCGCCGTCATCGTTCGCGTTTGGATCATTGTCGACAAAATCAAAGCCGGGGATCAGTCGCGCACTCAAGTCGGGATGATTGAACAATACGCCGGTATCAAGCACCGCGACGATGACATTATTGCTCCCCTGAGTGACGTCCCATGCCTGGGGAAGGTTAATCAACTCATAATGCCATTGCTTGCCGAAGTGCGTATCGTTGGGGGTAAAGAAGGGCTTCCGGATAAAATTCGGTTCGGCGTAGACGACATCGGGGTCACTGCGCAATCTCCGGATGGTATCGATCATCAAGGCCCTTAGCTCATTCGCCTCGCTCTTTTCGGTTTTCAATTTTGACTTTGAGCCCGCCGTCCCCTTTTGTAACCGCGGGGCGGGAGGGGTCACCTGCATTAACTCGACTTTCTGGGGAAGTGATTGCTTCGGTGTCAGGCCATGACGGAACGCGAAACCATCGCTCTTCCGCCGGGCTCCCGATGGATCATCCTTTAGCTTCACGAGGATCTCGCCGGGAGCGAATTCGGCTCCAGGCGGAATCGGCTCCGATGCGGCGGCCGACAATCCCTCCACGGAGGAAAAGTCGAGGACATAGGCGCTCTGGCCTGCAAAGGTAAGGACCCCGATCAGGAAATCTCCCCCGGTGTCCTGGATCAAAGTCGGCGTGATTTCGATCAACTCCGTTGAGACCAATCCGGCGGAGACGTCGACGACCTCACCGATGGAGTTCATCAGGACCAAATCCAAATCGTTGGCATCGAGATCATTGGCGCCGATGCTGAGAGTAATTCGGACCGGCTCCGTGGCGGTAAGGCTGAATAGATCGGGGATGAGCAACGGATCTTCATTCGGAATCGGAAGGAGCGATCCAGGGTCGTTTATCGATGCGTTTCCCGAGACCGTGATAGTATTGGAAACCGCCTGCGCCTGAGCGGGCTCGTCGTTCGGCTCCACCTCCACCGTATTGTCCGGCGGAACCGTTAGCTTGCCGGAGGCGGTCCCGGTTGTCGGTACGGGCGGATTGTTGTTGCTCCCTCCGCCTCCGCCGTTACAACCGGAGAGGACCAGCAATCCGATCAAAAAGCTGACGATGAAATAAGAAAAAGGAAACAGACGCCGGCCGGCCGGCGTATGAAGATTGCAAAGGTCTCTCTGCATGGGGGTGGATTCTCCTGTTTGAATCGGAAATCTCCCGATCATTCCGGCCGTCAGTGTACGTCAACTCTTTTAAAAGAGTCAATATTTCGAGGATATCACCGCTCCTGTTTTTTCCGGGACGGATCTCGCGCGGGGTCTTTCTCCGGGAGGACGTCGCTGACCCACTCTCTTGTCTTCCAGCCGGGGACGGGGGTCTCGCAGCCGGCCTTGGGGACGAAGTCGGAGCGCTTCACCCGGTGCATCTGGTGGATGTAGCGGGGACAGTTCGGGAAGACCTCGCGCGCCTTCACCCGGACGATGAACTGCGCTTCGGGATAGTCGGCCATCAGCGGATCGTTCGCGTCGATCGTCGCCTCGCCCTGCACCCGCATCCGGGTTTGGTTTTCGAAATCGATAAAAAGCATCCCCACCTGCCGGGTCGCGGCGATGTTCCCCATCGAAAGATACATCCCGTTGCCGTCGTAGTTGGGGAAGGCCAACGTGCGGGGATCGACCACCCGGACGAACCCCGGCTCTCCCGCTTTGTAAGAGCAGGTCGGATGCCCGCGGTCATCGACCGTCGCCAGGAAGAACATATCGAGCCCCCGGATGAACTCGGTATCCTCTTCATCGAAACGGTCCCTCACGACCGCTTCGTCCAGCCGGTCGGCCATCCGGCGGGTGTCGAACTGCGCTTGCAACTTCCGGTGCCCCTCACGATAGATGTCGGACATGGCGGCTCCTTAAAATAAATTAGGAATGAGGAATCGTTCAATGAGGAATCAAGACCATAAAGCAATGAGAAACAGGGTTCCTATTTCTTACTCCTCATCGGTAGATCGTATATATCAGAGCGGCGGATGTAAATCAATGATGAGTTAAAAGGGGGAAAGGGAAATGGGGAATGAGAATCTAACGCTTGAGAGGAGTGATTCCAGGATTGCTATTTCTTAATTGATTCCTGTTCCTGCGTCGGTATTCCCTGGAAGTGCTCGGTGGCCCAGGCGAGGGCGGCGGTGTAGCATTCGGGGATCGCCAGCGCGTCGATGCCCACTTTTTGCGCCAGGGCTTCGAACGCTCCCCAGTTCGCTTCCAGGTAAGAGAGGCTGAGCCGGTAAAGATCGTTCAGCCGGCCTTCCCCCTCCCCGAGCAAGGCATTCTTAATGTCCTGCGCAATCGGCATTTCCTGCAACACCTCGGCCATCGGCCGGTTCACCAGCCCGTCGATCAGAGAGAGCATTCCCATCAAGAAGAGATCTTCGGACCGATGGGCCATCCGGAACGTCGGGGCGAGCAGCTCCAGAAACCGGCCCCGCAAGGTCGATTGAAAGACCAGCTCGGGCGGCTTGTCCTTGGCGAGTCCGGCCATCGCAATGAAAGAGGCCCATCGCCGAAACCCGGTCTCTCCGAGCATGACGAGGGCATGTTTGATCGATTGGATCTCCATCTGCCAGCCGAAGAAGGCCGAATTCATATAGCGAAGGAGCTTGTAGGCGAGCGACATTTCAAGTTTGAGGATTTTTTCGAGCTTGTCGAAATCGAGCTCGGGCCGCTGGATCTCTTCCAGAATCCGAAGGTAATTGAGCTTAAAGCCGGGGATCTCTTTCCCCGTCACCAGCACCGGCTTGCTGAAAAACCCCCCTTGGAAAAGATGCGCCCCCGCCGTCATCGCTTCTTCAAACGCGGCGCGGCTTTCCAGCTTGGCGGACAGGATCTGCGTCGCGCCGGTCAACCGGCCCCGAACCCCCTTCTCCGGCGCGCCGTCGACTTTGATAATGTCGGCCAGCGACAGCAGGCTCGCGTGTTGCGGCTGCAGGGCATAGGCGCCGAGGACCAGAGGGATCCCCGCTTGCTTCAGGTTCCGGCAGGCGGTCAGCACCTCGGCGTCGGCCTCCATCTCTTCCAACAATTCCACCGCCGCTTGGTCGGCCGGCAGCACCGTCGCCGCCTCCTGCAGCAGGAGGTTGCGGGTCAGGGGAACGAAGGCCTTTTTCCCCCCGCTGACTTCGTTGATTCCGAGCAGATAGAGGGCGTCGGCCACTTTTGAGGCCGCCTGGTCGGGGCTGATGCTTCCGACCGTCCCGCCGAGGCCGTCCCGAAAGTGCACCTCGTAGCCGACCACCTCCTCCATCCGATTGAAAATCGGATGCCGCACCAGATAAATGTTCATCACAATTCTCCCGGTATTCCCTGCATGGATATCATGCGAATGAAAAATCGTCAAATTACAATGAGAATGAAGACGGAGCGTCGCTTCAATGAGGAATTGGAAATGACGAATGAGGAATGGGGGAAATCGTTCAAATTCCGAAAATCAATTCCATGATTGACAAACGGAAAAAAATCGTGTTGTCTGAGAGAAACATCGAACCGGAGGTTTCTATGGCTTTTAGAGGGCCGATTGTTTGGGCCGCGCTGCTCGCGTTCCCCCTCCTCGCGGCGGGGCAGGATCAGGCGTTGATCCGCCGGCAGCTTGAAGAGGCGAACGTCTCCTTTTCCAGCGCGGGATTCATCGAACAGATCCGGCGGGGAGAGGCCGAAGCGGTCGACCTTTTTCTTCAGGCGGGAATGAATCCGAACGTCCAAGACAAAAGCGGCCGGACGGCGTTGATCTGGGCGGCCGGAAACGGACATGTCGCCGTGGTCGAGCGGCTGCTCGACAGCGGCGCCGATCTCTGCGGCACCGGCAGCCGGACGCAATCGGCGTTGGCCTGGGCCGCTTCCAACGGCCGGACCGACGCCGCGCGGGTTCTGCTCAAGGCCGGGGCGAGGGCGTGCGAAAAGGAGAAAAGGGGGATGACCTCGGTGACCGCCGCCGCGATGAACGGCTATGCCGACACCCTCCGGATGCTCCTCGAAAGAATCGACGAGGTTCTCTATGAAGAAAAGGCGGTCGCGTTTGCATCGGCGGCCGAATGGGGCCATCTGGAGGTCCTTCGTCTTCTGCTCGACGCCGGCGTCGATGCGGAGGCGCGGACCCCGAGCGGATCGACCCCCCTCGGCGCCGCGGCCCTTCGGGGCCGGGGGGCGGCGGTGAGGTTTCTTCTCGATCACGGCGCCAATCCCAATGCGTCGGTCGATCTTCATGGAACAGTGTTGGCGGC
This sequence comes from Candidatus Manganitrophus noduliformans, assembly GCF_012184425.1. Lineage (NCBI taxonomy): Bacteria > Pseudomonadati > Nitrospirota > Nitrospiria > Candidatus Troglogloeales > Candidatus Manganitrophaceae > Candidatus Manganitrophus > Candidatus Manganitrophus noduliformans. The sequence goes on along the minus strand of NZ_VTOW01000002.1, from coordinate 1,059,985 downwards.
CGCCGCAAAGGGGGGCCATCTCGATGTCGTCCGCCTTTTGCTGGAGCGGGGCGCGCGCGCCGACGGCGCGGCGCTTCGGGCGGCGGCGCAGGCGGGGGATGCCGATATCGTCTCCCTTTTGCTCGACGCGGGGGCGCCTGTCGACGCCCGCGTCTTCGGCGGCGAAACCCCGCTGATCGAAGCGACGATGGCGCGCAAAATAAACGTCGTCGATCTGCTGATCGAACGGGGCGCCGACGTCAACGCCAGGACCTTGACGGAGGAGTCGGCGCTTTTCATCGCCGCGAGCGGCGGCGATCCGGAAGCGGTGGCGCTGCTCCTGGAGGGGGGGGCCGACGTTCATGCGCGGGGGAAAGAGGGGCAGACCCCCTTGATCGCGGCGGCGACGCACGGCCATATGGAAATCGTCAGCATGTTGATCGCGCGCGGCGCCCAAATCGACGCCGCCGACGACATGGGAAAAACGGCGCTCGTTCACGCCCGGGAGCGGGGCCATCGGGATATCGTTCATCTGCTGATGAGCGCCGAGAGGTCGCCGGCGCCGGAGGGGTTGAATCTGGAGAGAATTAAAAATCCTTCTATTCAAGAATTTGAAATAAGAAACGATTAAATAATCGATCATTGGAATGGGGCTTCGCCCCAAGATCCATCTGCGAGAAATCAAAGTCGTGGGGCTGCTCGCCCCACCCCCCGCCACGGGGGTTGCGTGCCCAACCCCCTTTGGATTCCCAAGGGCAGCGGAGGGGGCAAGCCCCCCCTGCTCCCCCCACGGTCAGAACTCGCTCAACCACGTAAGAGCGCCGTGGATTGAGCTTCAAACATGCTGACCTGAAGCGGTCGATAATACGTCTCACAGAAGAAACGCAGGAGAATGGGGGGCACAGTACGCCCATGACGCGCACGCTCTTTGCTCTCGGATTCCTAATTCCTAATTTTCAGATTCCTAATTAGCTAATCCCCCGCGGCGGGGTGTGGGGCGAAGAGCCCCACGACATTATTCCTCATTATTCCTTCATTGATCGATCATTGATTCCCCCCTTTTCTAAGACTATAATAAACCCATGACCTATCCACTTTTCATCCGTTCGATTTTATCGCTGCTGTTGATCGCGGCGCTTTCGAGCCCGGCGCCGGCGGAGCTTTACTCCTGGCGGGATGCGGAGGGGGTGCTTCATGCGACCGACCGGCGCGACAAGGTGCCGGAGGGGGTGACCCCCGAGGTCTGGCCCGACCTTCCTCCCTCTCCCCCCGCGGAAGCGCCTCAAGTCCTGCCGCCGCAACCCAAAGCGGAACCCCCTCCCTCTCAGGAGTTTCTTCCCGCGGCCGAGGTCGAAGCGGCGGAGGTGACACAGGGGGCATTCGCCGTGCAGCTGGTGCGGGAGCTGGGGTTGGAAGAAGATGCCGACCCGGAGGAGGCGGCCGATCTGCTCACGCGGATTCGGGTGACCCCGCGTCTGGGACGATGGGAGCTTTCGGCGCCGATGACGCCGGCGCTGGTGAGCCGTCTGAGGACGTTGACCGTCTCCGCCGCGCAGCGGGGCGCCGTCCAGATCGCGCCGGAGGAGGCCCTTCTGGCGTTCGATACGACGGCGGCGTTGCTGAACGTGTCGATCCCCGCCGCTTCCGAGGCCGATCTTTCCGACCGTCCGGCCTCCTCGACCTATCTCGACGCGCCGCCGCTCGTCCTCATCAGCCCCCCGCCGCCGCGGATCGTTTCGTATTATGTTTGGGTTCCGGTGGAGGAGGGTTTTTCTGGTCGGGTTCCCGGCGCGGTGGGTTTTATGTCCTGCATGAAGTCCACCGCGATCTTCATTTCAACGGCCATCGGTTTGCTTTCCGCCGGCATCACATCGAGAGGCGCTTCACCGATCGGTTTTTCAACGACCCTTTCTTCGATCGGCGGGTGTTCGATGTTTATCCGCCGTTCTATGACCGCCGTCCGCCGGTGATCGTCCTCCCGCCGCCGATCATCCATCCGCCCCATCTGCCTCCCCCCCCGCGCCGCCACGACCGAAGTCTTCGCGGGGGGTCTCGTTCCACCGGCCGTCCGACGATCCGGTCGATGCCTCCCTCCGCCATGACGCCGCTCGCCCCGCCGTCCGGAGAGACCGCGTTGACGCCGCTGGCGCCGCGCTTGCGCGGCCGATCGAGCGCGCCCCCCCCTGCGTTGACCCCGCTTGCGCCGCGGCTGCCGCAGGCGCCGCAAGAGCCCCCTTCCGCGAGTGTGCCTCGGCCGTCGTTGCGGGGAAGGTAGGTTCTGTTGGAATGGGGCGTTGCCCCGAGTCCCCCAAGGGATGTTAGATCTGAGAATGAGGAACCAAGAATATTGGAATGGGGCTCTTCGCCCCACACCCCACCGCGGGGGTTGCGTGCCCAACCCCCTTCGGCTTCCAAAGGGCACCGGGGTTGCACCCCTGGACCCCCTTTAAAACAACGGTCAGAACTCGCACAACCGCGCAAGAACAGCGCGGATTGTGCTTCAGACAGCTGACCTTGTAGGGTAGGTGGAACGTCTTGATTTGTAGTGGGCCTCTTCGTCTGACCCGGGGTCCCCAAAGAGCCTGCTCTTTGGGGTGGGCACCACCCATCCCCCAGTGGGTCCCTTGCGCTGCGGGCGCAGAGGCCCACAGATGCAAAAGAAAATCAAAACCCAAGAGCGAAGAGCCTGCGCGTCATGGGCGTCCTGTGCCCCTGATGATCCTGCGTTTCTTCTGTCAGACGTTTCACCTACCGCTTCAAGTCAGCATGTTTGAAGCACAATCCACGGTGCTCTTCCGTGCGTTGTGCGAGTTCTGACCGTAAAACGGGGGGAGCTGGGGGGGTACTTTCCCCCCGCTGCCCTGGGAATCCAAAGGGGGTTGGGCACGCAACCCCCGTGGCGGGGGGTGGGGCGAGGAGCCCAACGACTTTGGATTCAAGCAGGCGGGGCTCGGGGCGAAGCCCCATTTAGATTCCATTGACGGATTCCTCTTCTTTGTTATATTTAAATCATTCGTTTCATCCCCCAGTGAAATACCAGGAATGAAAAAGGAGGCGGCATGGCGGAGGAGACCAAATATTGTCTCTGCTGCGGCGAGGATGTTCCGTGGAACCGGATCACGCGCGACGGCAATGAGGAGCTGACCTGCCTCTACTGCGGGTTCATCCTGGGGGCGACGCCGCTTCCGGCCAAGACCGCCAAATGCATCATCACGGTCGACGATGTCGCCTTCGTCAACGATCTCTTAAAGGGGATGTTGGTCGACAAGGGGCTGGCCGACACGGTGATGACGGCGGGGAACGGGCAGGAGTTTATCGCCCTCTTCAATGCGCGATTGGCCGCGAAACAGCCGGTCGACATGGTGATTCTCGATCTGGAGATGCCGGTGATGGACGGCATCTCGGCGGCCCGGATGATGCGGGCGCTTGAAGGGAAGTATCAGGTCGCCAAATCGCCGATCCTCTTCTTCTCCGCGCGAAAGTCCGATGAGGCGCTCAAGAAACAGCTCGGTGTTTTCTCCCCCGCCAGCTACGTCAACAAAGGAACGTCGTCCGGCATGGACGGCCTGGTGGAGCGGGTCGATCAGCTGGTGACGCATTTGCTCAATAAGAAGCGCGCAACCGCTTGAAGCTTTCCTGATCATCGACCGATCTGTCACTTCCATTCTTCATTCTTAAGTGACCCCACCTCATTGATTTCTTCCTGAGAGAAACGTATACTGCCGTCGATTTTTCCGTTCACTTGCGACTTAGATTCAGACCGATTCCTGTCGAGAACCGACCCATGATGAAACGGCGGTTTCTTTTCCTCTTCCTCTTCGTTGCCCTCGCTTTGAGCGCCTCCCCGGTTTTCCCCGCCGCAATCGAAGAAGCGATCGCGCCGCGCCCGTTCGGGACCTTCTCCATCGTCGCCTACGACGAGAAGACCGGCGACCTTGGGGTTGCGGTGGCCTCCAAGTTCCTCGCCGTCGGCGGCGTGGTTCCCTGGGCGCAGGCCGGGGTCGGCGCGGTCGCGACCCAGGCGTGGGCCCATCCCGGTTACGGTCCGCGGGGGCTGGCGCTTCTGAAGGAGGGGGTTGCGCCGGAAGCGGCGATCGCGCAATTGACCGCCGACGATCCGGAGCGGGAGCAGCGCCAGGTCGGGATGGTCGATGCCCGCGGGCGGGCGGCGGCCTTTACGGGGAAGAAGACGTTCGGTTTTGCCGGGCATCGGATCGGGCGGGGCTATGTTTGCCAGGGGAATATCCTCGCGGGGGAGAAGGTTCTTGCCGCCATGGCCGAAGCATTTGAAACGTCCACGGGGGAGCTGGCCGACCGGCTGCTCGCGGCGCTGCACGCCGGGGAGCGGGCGGGGGGAGATAAACGGGGGCGGCAGTCGGCCGCGTTGCTGGTGGTGCGCGCCGGCGGCGGCTTCGCCGGGCTGAACGATCGGTTCATCGATTTGCGCGTCGATGATCACGTCCAGCCGGTTCAGGAGTTATTCCGGCTTTTGGGGCTGCATCAGAAGTTCTATCCGAGGGAGTGAGGGGGGGTACCATTGGCGTGGTATCCGGGTTGGCAAAGCATCAGATGGATCTTATAAGATCGGCAGGGTGGCGATTGCGGGGGAGAGGGCATTGTCGATGAGAAATTTCATGAAGCTCGGGTAATCGGAATCTCACGCTCTCGAACGGCCTCTGCAGCGAATTTCAGCGCTTCTTGAATGTCTTCTTTCTGGAGATCGGGGTAGTCCCGCAAAATCTCTCCTTCGTTCATGCCGCTGGCCACCAATCCCACCACCGTGGCGACCGGGATTCGCAATCCGCGAATGCAGGGGACCCCGCCCATCTTGTCGGGTTCTATTGTGATTCTGGAAAATCTCATTGTAAACCTCCGCAACGGAGAGTTTAGCACAGATCAGCCCTTTTTTCAGCGTCTGCTTCGGTCCGATCCCTGTTAAGATGATTTCGGTCCAATTTCTCTCCTTCAATAGGCAACAGGCTGCTGCCAAATGATCCGCCCCTTTCCGGGCGCTGATGGCGGTGGCGTCGAAGGTGGGGCCGTTTGCGCCGGAGTATGCCGGCAAAATGGATTTTTACTTGAACCTGCTCAACGAAAAAGAGCGCGCCTCCGACGACCGCCCCTCCATGGGAGTAAGGGGGACAGCAGACTCTGACTCTGCTTATCTAGGATTACCCTGAAGCCGATCTATTTTCTTGAACTTTTCCTTCCGATTATCTATATTAAGCCATTCGTTCCATCCCCCAGAGAAATACCAGGAGCTGTTCGCCATTGGCCACGAGAACAGGAACTGAGACTAACGCATTCTTCGAACATCCCATCTTAAATTCTCCTTATGAAGCCCCGACACGCCATTGGGAACTAGATGACCAAGGGCAGCCAACGCAAAGAATCATTGAAAACCGCCGCAAGGCCGAGTTCATCACGCCGATTCCAAAGCCGAAAAAACGCAAAGGATCGGCGGTGCAGTCGCAAATGGTTTTTGACGAAGGCAAAGGGCTTTCCACTGAGGAGCAGCAGTATGATCCTACGTGGACCATCAATCAGCTTCGTCAAGAAGTAGACCAATGGCGGAAATTGCCCAATCCGAATCAGTGGCATGTCACTCCCGAAACGGCGCGTCTGCTGCAGCACTGGCGACATCACAAATTCAACAGCATCCGTCCCTTCTTCTGCCAAGTGGAGGCGGTTGAAACAGCCATCTGGCTCACCGAGGTTGCGCCGCAAGCTGGGAAGACCGGCAAGTTTCTTATCGATCATTTATCAAATGCCAATCACGAGGCCAACCCGGAGCTGATGCGCTTGGCGTTGAAGTTGGCGACCGGCGCAGGGAAGACGACGGTTATGGCGATGCTGATCGCGTGGCAGACCGTCAATGCGGTGCGACGATCGCAGAGCCGAAAGTTCACCCGTGGGTTTCTGGTTGTTACGCCTGGCTTGACCATCAAAGACCGCCTGCGAGTTCTTCAGCCCAATGATCCGGACAGTTATTATGCCAGCCGAGAATTGGTGCCGGCCGATATGTTGGACGATGTGAACCGCGCCAAAATCGTCATCACCAACTACCACTCCTTTAAGCTTCGCGAGCGGATCGAGCTTTCAAAAGGGGGGCGTTCGCTCCTTCAAGGTCGCGGCGAAGAGCTGAACACCCTTGAAACAGAGGGGCAGATGCTTCAGCGGGTAATGCCCGATCTGATGGGCCTCAAGAACATCCTGGTCCTTAATGACGAGGCCCACCACTGTTACCGAGAAAAGCCGGGAGCAGAGGAGGACGAAGAGGATTTAAAAGGGGAAGATAAGAAAGAAGCTGAGAAAAACAACGAAGCCGCCCGGCTTTGGATTTCCGGTTTGGAGGCGGTTAACCGCAAGCTCGGAATCGCCCGCGTCATTGACCTTTCGGCCACACCCTTTTTCCTGCGCGGCTCCGGCTATGCCGAGGGGACGCTCTTTCCCTGGACCATGAGCGACTTCTCGCTGATGGATGCCATCGAGTGCGGGATCGTCAAACTCCCGCGCGTCCCTGTCGCCGATAACATCCCCGGCGAAGAGATCCCGATGTTCCGCAACCTCTGGGAACACATCCGCACGAAGATGCCGAAGAAGGGCCGAGGCAAAGCGAACATCCTCGACCCGCTGAGCCTGCCGACGCAACTCCAGACCGCGCTGGAAGCGCTGTATGGTCATTACAAAAAGACCTATCGCCTTTGGGCCGAGGCCGGAATCCGCGTGCCCCCCTGCTTCATAGTGGTTTGTAACAACACCTCCACATCCAAGCTGGTTTATGATTACATCTCCGGCTTTCACCGACAGAACGAGGACGGTTCAACGACCCTCGAAAACGGTCGCCTTGCTTTGTTCCGAAATTTCGACGAGCACGGCAACCCGCTTGCCCGGCCCAACACGTTGCTCATCGACAGCGAGCAACTCGAATCGGGCGAAGGGTTGGACGACAACTTCCGGGGAATGGCCGCCGATGAGATAGACCGCTTCCGTCGCGAGATCATCGAGCGCACCGGTGATCCTCGCCTGGCAGAGAACTTTACCGATCAGGAATTGCTTCGGGAGGCGATGAACACGGTGGGCCGGTATGGGCGGCTGGGCGGATCGATCCGTTGTGTCGTCTCTGTCTCGATGCTCACCGAGGGATGGGATGCGAATACCGTGACCCATGTGCTGGGGGTCCGGGCCTTCGGTACCCAGCTTCTCTGCGAGCAGGTCATTGGCCGCGCCCTGCGCCGCCAGTCCTATGAGCTGAATGAAGAGGGTCTATTCAATGTGGAATATGCCGATGTTTTGGGTATTCCCTTCGACTTCACTGCCAAGCCGGTCGTCGCGCCGCCTCAACCGCCGCGCGAGACCATCCATGTTAGAGCCGTCCGGCCGGAGCGCGATCACCTTGAAATCCGCTTCCCGCGTGTGGTCGGCTATCGGGTTGAATTGCCTGAGGAGCGGCTGGAAGCCGAGTTCAACGAGGACTCCGTGCTGGAGTTGACGCCGGACCTCGTCGGCGCAACCGAGACCAAAAACTCAGGCATCATCGGCGATACGGCAGACCTAAGCCTCGTTCACACTGCCGACGTTCGGCCCTCACAGGTTTTGTATGAGCTGGCGTCTCACCTTATCCTAACCCGATGGCGCGATCCGGAAGGAGATCCCAAGCTATATCTCTTCGGTCAGCTCAAGCGGATTACCCGCCAATGGCTCGACGGTTATCTTGTCTGCAGGGGCAGCACCTATCCGGCGCAGTTGAAGTATAAAATGCTGGCCGATATGGCTTGCGAACGGATCAACGCTGGGATCACTCGTCGATTTATCGGCGAGCGTCCGATCACCATCGTGCCCGATCCCTACAATCCGACCGGCTCCACAGCCCATGTTAATTTCAACACTTCCAAAACCGATCGTTGGGAAACCGATGCCCGGCGCTGCCACATCAACTGGGTAATTCTAGATAGCGATTGGGAAGCCGAGTTCTGCCGTGTGGTGGAATCCCACCCGCGCGTCCGCGCCTATGTCAAAAATCACAATCTGGGCCTTGAAGTGCCCTACCGCTATGGCTCGGAGATGCGCACGTATCGGCCTGATTTCATCGTGCTGGTCGATGACGGTCATGGCGAAGACGATCTGCTGCACCTGATTGTCGAAATCAAAGGCTACCGACGCGAAGACGCGAAAGAGAAAAAGACCACCATGGAAACCTATTGGGTGCCGGGCGTCAATCACATCGGGCAATATGGACGCTGGGCCTTTACCGAATTCAGAGAGATCTACCAGATCGAGGCCGACTTCAAGGCGAAGGTGGAAAACGAATTCAACAAGGTAATCGAATCTGTTGCGGTCAGTCCAGTCGATCAAGGGAAATAAAAATGGCTAAAAAGAAAAACCCCACCACGAAATCGGTCGAAGCGCTCAAGCACGATGAGGCGAAGCGAAAGAACATTCCGACCGCCGAATACCAATCGGTTCTGCAAAAAGAGGAACAGAATCCAGTGCGCGTGGCTTACGAGCGGCGCAACCGCGACCTCGATCCGCAACTCGTCTGGCGCGGCAAGGATGAGCAGGACTGGAGCGACCTCGTGGTCCATGCTCCGCCGCTTTACATCCAGGAAAAGGTCCACCCCAAGGCTTTGATCGACGATCTGCTGCGCGACACGCGGGAGCGCCAGTACGAGGCGGGGGAGTTGACCCCGGACCTGTTTGCGGACTTTAACGGCATCCCAAAGGGGGTAGACAAGACCGAATTCTATCAGCATGACCAGAACTGGTCGAACCGGATGATCCTGGGCGACTCCTTGCAGGTGATGGCTAGCCTAGCCGAGCGCGAGGGGCTGCGCGGCAAGGTGCAATGCATCTACATCGACCCGCCATACGGCATTAAATTCAACAGCAATTTCCAGTGGAGTACCACCAGCCGCGATGTGAAGGACGGAAACTCAGATCACATCACTCGCGAACCGGAACAGGTAAAGGCGTTTCGCGACACGTGGCGAGACGGCATCCACAGCTATCTCACCTATCTGCGTGATCGCCTCACCGTTGCCAGGGATCTCCTCACCGATTCGGGTTCCATTTTCGTGCAGATCGGCGATGAAAATGTCCACCGCGTCCGGGCGGTGTTGGATGAGGTGTTTGGGGAAATGAATTTCTGTTCACTAATCACCTTTGCGAAAACATCTAGTCAGACGAGTAAACTGCCAGCCGCTGTCAGTGACTATGTACTTTGGTATTGCAAGGACTTCTCCGCTGTCAAGGTAAGGACCTTAAACACGGAAAAGGACATTCTGCAATTAGCGGGAAGCACCTATCGGAACTTCGAGGACACTTCTGGAATGCTTCAGGAAATCAAGCAGAAGGATTTGCCTGAATTGCTGACCAATTCGGACAACTACGCTTTCGTCAATCTTGCGGATCTAACGTCTCAGACTGGCGGCGCTTCTTCGCAGTTCGAGATCGAGTTTTTTGGAATTGTATCCACTCCCAAAAAAGGGCGTGGATGGAGAACAGGTAAAGATGGCATTAAACACCTTCATCGGGCCGGGCGATTACATCCTAAAGGTCCAAACATTTTCTACAAGCAGTTCCTTTCGGATTTCCCAATAGCGCCATTATCGACGCGCTGGGCCGACACGCAGATGGGGGGCTTCTTGAAAGGGGAAGAACGAATCTACGTTGTTCAGACCACAACAAAGGTCATCGAACGCTGCATCCTCATGGCCACCGATCCTGGTGATCTCGTTCTTGACCCGACCTGCGGTTCCGGCACAACTGCCACCGTCGCCGAGCAATGGGGCCGCCGCTGGATTACAATTGACACTTCACGTGTGGCGCTGGCGTTGGCCCGAGCCCGTATCATGGGAGCGCGCTATCCGTTTTACCTGTTGTCCGATTCGCGCGAAGGTCAGATCAAAGAAGCCGAAGTCACCCGCACTGCGCCGAGTTCTCAGCCCACGCACGGCAACATCCGACACGGCTTTGTCTATGAGAGGGTGCCGCACATCACCCTCAAGTCGATCGCCAACAACGCGGAGATCGATGTTATCTGGGACCAGTGGCAGGCGAAACTAGAGCCTTTGCGCGCGCAACTAAACGCCGCGCTCAAGAAGAGCTGGCAGGAGTGGGAAGTTCCGCGCGAGGCCGATGCCAAGTGGCCGGAGACGGCGAAGAAGCTACACGCCGACTGGTGGGAAGCCCGCATCGCGCGGCAGAAAGAGATTGATAAGTCCATTGCCGCCAAAGCCGAGTTCGAATATCTCTACGACAAGCCCTATGAAGACAAGAAGAAGGTCCGCGTGGCGGGGCCGTTTACGGTTGAAAGTCTCTCGCCGCACCGTGTTCTTGGGGTGGATGAGAATGACGAATTAATCGATGGCTGTAAAGAAACCAAGCCTGGATATGGTAAGCAGACTTTTCCCGAAATGATTTTGGAAAACCTCAAGGTCGCGGGTGTCCAGCAGGCGCACAAGGAAGACCGCATCACCTTTACGGCGCTTACCGCATGGCCCGGCTACCTGATTTGCGCGGAAGGCCGTTACTTTGAAGGGGGCGAGGAGACCGGCAAGGAAAAACGCGCCGCCATCTTCATCGGCCCGGAATTCGGCACCGTCACCCGCCCCGACCTGGTAGCCGCCGCTCGGGAAGCCGGCGATGCCGATTTCGACGTATTGATCGCCTGCGCGTTTAACTACGAGGCCCACGCCACGGAGTTCAGCAAACTCGGCCGCATCCCGGTGCTCAAGGCGCGGATGAACGCCGACCTGCACATGGCCGACGACCTCAAGAACACGGGCAAAGGTAATCTGTTCGTGATCTTCGGCGAGCCCGACATCGATATTATTCCAGCCGAAGAAGGCAAGGTTCGAGTGAAGGTGAACGGTGTAGATGTTTTCCATCCCAACACTGGCGAGGTTCGTAGTGACGGGCCAGAGGGCATCGCCTGTTGGTTCATCGACACCGATTACAACGAAGAAAGCTTCTTTGTCCGCCACGCCTATTTCCTCGGCGCGAACGATCCCTACAGCGCATTGAAAACAACTCTCAAGGCTGAGATCAATGAAGAAGCCTGGGCCACCCTCCACAGCGACACTTCGCGCGCCTTCCCCAAGCCAAAGTCCGGGCGGATTGCGGTGAAGGTGATTAACCATCTGGGGGATGAGGTGATGAAGGTGTTTAAGGTGTCATGATGGAAACCAGTGTTGCCTATATCGGCTCCTGAATGTATTGGTATTATTTAGGATATCGAAAACTAAGGGCGATCACTATACAGTCAAAGTCTATGAAAGCGAAAAAAGAAGTTGCGACAAGGACACCTGCGAGCATAAGCGATTTTCTAAAAAACCAGATATTACCGTTCCGGGGGTATGAGCCAATTGAGCTTCAGGCTGGGACAGATAGAATCTCAAGGTTATTGTAGAGCCGGTTGCGGTTCTAAGCTAAATACTCTACCTAGAATCTCACTTGGCTGTAAGGAACGATTTCAGTAATAAAGGAGCGGCTTGACATCCAAGCTGAATAATGAGTTTTGAAAAAACTCTATGCTACAGAAGAATGGAAAAGACGTTCTTCAAAGAGATCTTTAAGAACATTAAAACGCAAGAGAAAATCGTGTAAATACAGTGGAGGGAAAGAAGAGGAAAGTAAAGAGAAAAGTGAAGAGAAAAGAAATTCCAAATCAGCTAGGGCAAGCTATGAGAATGTAAAAAAGAGAAAAGGCCGAATAGAAATCAAGGCTCCAGCGAACTTCAGCTTGATAAATAATATAGATGAAACACTTTTATTTTTTGACACTGTCCATTACTACTCTACAAAAAATCAACAAAAAATTTATTTCGATCTTTCCGAAGTAAAAGAGCTAACCACAGATGCCATTCTCTATACACTGTCGCGTCTTGAGTACTACCATGAACGCCGAGTTAATATTATAGGGAATAACCCAAACGATGAAACGTGCGATAACATGTTGCTTGCATCTGGGTTTTATAAATATGTATATTCTCAAAGAGTAGGTAAAACTCCTAGTGATTCTAACATATATTCGATTGAATCAGGCTCAACGGTCTTACCCCAAAAAGCCCAAGAGGTCAAAAACTTCGCAGCGCGGTGCCTCAATAAATCTGATCTGAGTGATACAAGGAGTATTTACACTACATTAATTGAATGTATGGCGAATACTAAACACCATGCGTATGCAGCTCGTAGCTTGCATTCAAAGTGGTGGCTAATGGCATCTTACGATCAGAACAGTAAAAAAATCCACTTTACCTTTTTAGATAATGGATTTGGTATTCCAAGAACGATAAGAAAGAAAAATACGGAAAAGATAAATGAAAAGTTAAGAGAAATGGTCAGTAAAGTTGTTGCGGTTGAGAGCCTGGATGCCATATTAATAAATTCAGCTCTAAAAGGAGAGTTCCGAACACAGACAAGTAAGGCATACCGTGGCAAAGGGCTTCCTCGTATATATGAAACGGCTCAACAGAATAAAATTGATACTTTGGTCATAATTTCTAGAAAGGGTTTCGTTAATAGTTCCTCGCGAGAGGTTAGACCGTTAAAAAGGATTTTCTATGGAACACTTTTGTCTTGGCAGTTTTTATGAGAAAGAATGAGGTGTAATATGACTACAATAAATATTCTAAAAGACTTTACCCGGACCCCAGGGGCTAGGTTTATAACTGATGGTCAGTATTCCGGAGAAGAATTTCGAGAAAAATTCTTAGAAGGCCATTTCAAAGATCCAAATGATAATTCCAAAATTATAATTATTTTAGATGGAACAGAAGGATATGCTACCTCCTTTTTGGAAGAAGCATTCGGTGGTTTAGCACGAAAATATGGCACCAAGAGATGCTTAGATAGGCTGGAATTCATTTCAAATGAAGACAAGCTAATAATTGATGAAATTAAGAGCTATATCGAGCATCCAGATAATGAATAAATATTTAGTCTCCGCGATAGCTTTTGTATTTTTGATGATGGGTATTGCTATTGGTAGTGCTATCTCATACTGGAATCTAATAAATTCTTCGTTTTTTCAGGTTAGGATGCTAGAGATAGTTCAGTTGACAGTAACAGTATCGATTGCTGTTTTTGTTACTTACTTTATAAATAGTAAGATCAATCATGAAATCAAAAAAAAGGAAATGTTAAATGATCTTATTTCTCGTTTTCAGAATCACCTTACTGATGTAGTTGATCTTGGATATGATTATATGGAAAATCCGAACAAAGAAAAGGAGCGGAGTATTATTAGAAAGTTCAAAAATCTAGGCGTTCTGTTGAGTATAATAAAAGATATAAAAACTTCGGAGGATGAATCTCTAAAATACGATGAAACTCTTTACCTTGATTATATTAAACTTAAAGGTTCCATAACCGATACTCCATTTGGCCAGAAAGGTCCAAAGTATTCGGAAGAAGCTAAAAGAAAAGTCGAGGATCATTATTGCTCATTATTAAACCGTCTATATGAATGCAAATTAAAGTTATATTCTAATTAAGCTATCTTTATTCCTAAGCTCTCAGAAAAGGGGACAGATTTATTTCTCGGTCTCAGAGCCAGCTGAAATTTCAGAAAAAGGTCATAGAGAAAAAGAAAAGAGAGCAGGCTACTTTCAATGAAACCCTCCTGGATCGCCGGCATCGATGGTTTCCGCAGTGACTGGTTCGTCGTCTTGGTGAACCACGCCCAAGGCCGCGTCATCGAAACCCGCCATCACCTCTGCGCCTCGTTTAAAGAAGTGTTAAACCTCACCCCCGCGCCGAAAGTGATCGCCATCGACATCCCCATCGGCCTTTTAGACTCGCCACAGATCGGAGGCCGGGAATGCGACCGGGAGGCAAGGCGCCTTCTGAAGCACCCGCGCGCCAGCAGCGTCTTCTCGCCCCCGATCCGGAAATATCTTCCCGCCCAGACCCTTTCCGAAGCTCCTGGAATATCGATACAGACTCTTTGTATTCTTTCCAAGATCCGCGAGGTGGACGAGCAGATGACCCCGGAATTGCAGAACCGCGTCGTCGAGGTCCATCCCGAAGTCAGCTTCTATCACCTGGCCGGACAGGCGATGCGACACAATAAGAAGAAGCCGGACGGCCGAGAGGAGAGGCTCAATGCTTTATCAGGAACCTTCCTCGATATTTGGAAGGAAGTCTTTAGCAGTAAGCTAAAAGTCCCCTACGACGACATGATCGACGCCTACGCCGCCGCCTGGACCGCCATGCGAATCGAAAACGGCATCGCGAAACGTTTTCCAGAAAATCCACCCGTCGATGCGAAAAAGCTACGGATGGAGATTTGGTCTTGATCGCAGGAGAAAGCCGCCAGGGTCTGGTCTTGCAATGCAACATGCTCCGGCAAGCTGGGGAGAAAATTTGGCAGGGTGCTTTTTCGACCGGCCTCAAAGAATAAAGGGCGAATGATTTGGAGTCACAGCTTCCGTCTCATCTACAGCGGCTTTTTAGATCATTCGACATGCAAATGGAGCCGAAAGCCTCGGATCTCAGCCCGCAGGATGTTGAACGTTTGGCCGAGTTCCTAGGCGAAGAGACCAGCGATCCTTGGGAGCACGAAGCGGCGCTGGCGTTCCTGGCGATCAGCCGGTCGGAGCCCGCCGCGCAGGCGATTCAATCCACGTTGGAGTCCGGCGATGTTCGCCTTACGGCTGCCGCGCTTACGGTGGTGGCGGAGCGCTGGCCTGATGTGCGTTTTCGTCAGAGCGTCGAGCGGTATGCGCGTGACGTCACCGCGTCTTCGAAACTCCGGATTCCGGCGGCGCTCGCGCTGTATCGAATGGGTGAGGGCGACGGTTTTCAGATATTGGCAGAATATGCCGTGGGCGATGCAACCGAAACCCACGAATCGGGGGAGCGACTAAACGCGTGTGGCGACCTCGCACAGTTTACGCGGGCCGAGGATCTGGAGGCCCTTGTTCCACTCATCGGAGCGGGGGCATACATGTGGGTTGCGTTCCATTTGATCAAAGAGAAAGGGGAGAAATTGATTCCCCAGCTGAGGGAAGAGTTCTCACGCGCCAAACAGAAAGACTATGTCGCCTTTACCCTCTGTCAATTGGGGGACCGGGAAGGGTTTGAGCACACCAAACGCGTCCTCTTAAACTTCGACAAAACGGTGAAGCGCGATTATCCGATTATTTGGGCGATCGACGCGCTCATCGGTCTGTATCTCGGACAGCCGAGGCGTTGGAGTTCAGAAGAGCTATGCCCATTCTTTCGGGAACTGCTGACGCAACAGATGCGGCGGCCGCTCGGAGGCGACTGCACTGTCATCGGCAGGACGCTCACAGAGTTACAGAGATGCGAATGCCGCGGCGATTCCACTCACGAAATTCTGACTCAACTGCAAGCCCACATTGAGCGGGATGCTCCGTGGGAGGACGAGGAAAAGGCGGGGCTTGCCAAGCAACTCGCTCATTTCCGAACTTGGCTGTCAGGGCCGAATCGTTGATGTTTCGGAACTTCAAGAGAGAAATGAGGGCCGAGAAGAGAAGGAAAGAAAGGGAATGGGAGAATAAACTCCTTCTGGGTCGCCGGCGTCGATGGTTTTCGCGCCCAAGGCCGCGTCATCGAAACCCGCCATCACGTCTGCCGCTCCTTAATATTAAGAGTTGGAATGAAAAAACAGTTTAAGAGAGAGTAGCAGATTTCTAGCATAAGAATGAGTATAATAATTGAGATAGAATGAACATTCGTAAAGTTGATGATTAGAAAAATGTGAGAAATGAGAAAACTGTTTAGCAGTAAGCGAAATTCGTGCCTAACTGATCTCCCCTTTGGGACCATAGGCGAGCATGAGTAAGACGACTGAAGAAATCTTGAAAAAGCTGAAAACCTCCCTCCATCAGCTGTATGGACAACGGTTAAGAGGATTATACCTTTACGGCTCTTTTGCCCGAGGTGAAGAGAGGAGTGGCTCTGACCTCGATGTGGCAATGATTCTGGAGAGCTTTGATCGGCCTTGGACGGAAATCCAGCGGACCAGCGAATTGGTCTCAGCCCTTTCCCTGGAGTATGGGCTCACGGTATCACTGATCCCTCTTCGCCTCTCAGATTGGTCTCTCAATCAACGGCCTCTCATCCGTAGTATCCATCGCGAGGGTGTCGCCGTCCAATGAGGGAAGCAACGAAGGCCTTCCTAGATAAAGCCCAAGACAACATTGAAGCCTGCGAAGCGCTTATTGGGTTAGGGCATTTTGATATTGCAGCGTCAAGAGCTTATTATGCGATGTTCTATGCAGCCTCGGCCCTGCTGATCGAAGAGGGGGAGGAGCATGCCTCTCATGGAGCGGTACAAGGTGCGTTCGGTCGGTTATATGCCAAAAGTGGACGCCTCGATCCGAAATTCCATCGATATCTCATTGACGCTTACCGGAGAGACAAGCGGCCGATTATGACGCCCCTGCTGAAGTCGGCGCCGAAGAAGCAAAAATTCTCTTGAACCAAGCGAAGGAATTTCTCTCAGCCATAGAAGGGTTACTGGGTCATCGATAGGATCAAGTCGACACTTGGCTTATGGGAGGCGAAAGGCCCCACGGAGCCAAAACCGAGACAGTACCTTCCAATGAACCCCTCCTGGATCGCCGGCATCGATGGTTTCCGCCGCGGATGGTTCGCCGTCCTGGTGAACCACGCGCAGGGCCGCGTCATCGAAACCCGCCATCACCTCTGCGCCTCGTTTAAAGACGTCTTAAATCTCACCCCCCGCACCGGCTTCATAAAAACCCACCCTGCCGGGGATAGCGTTATACGCAGTTTTGTTTTATACTGCGTATAATAAAAAGGGGCCATGATGGAAAATCTTTCCGAGAGCGCCAAGTTGCTCTATGCGCAGCTTCTGAGCCAGTGCCTGCACGCCTCGGCGCCGAGCGGGCGGGGGCTTTCATTCGTCGGCAAAAAAATCCGGGGAGGCGCGCACTGGTATTTGCAACTCACGGTCGGCAGCCGAAAGACCCAGCATTACCTCGGACCGGACACCGAAGAAGTCCGTAACCTGATACAGAAGGAGAAGGCCCTGTGGCAGAGGGCCAAACCGGATATCGCTTCGCGCGAGCGGCTGGTGGCAATGCTGGCATCGGGCGGCGCGCAGACCCTCGGAGGCGCGGAGGCCCGGGTTTTCGAGCTGCTGGAGCGCACGGGGGTCTTTTTGGTTGGGGGTGTTCTCGTGGGATCGCACGCTTTTTCGGCCTATGGCAATATGCTGGGGGTGCGATGGGACACCGAGACGACTCGGACGCAGGATGTCGATCTTGCGGCGGATCGACATGTGCAGATCGCGGTGCAGAACAAACCGATCCGGCTCAGGGAGGCGCTGCTCAAATCGGACATGGGATTTATCGAGGTTCCGGCGCTCGATCGCAAGACCCCGTCGACAAAATTTAGGATCATGGGCCGCGAGCTGAGCGTCGATATCCTCACGCCGATGGTCGGACGGACCTCGACCAAACCGGTCCATCTCGCGGCGTTCGAAACCTATGCCGAGCCGGTCCGGTTTCTCGATTATCTGATGGAGGATGCGCAAGAAGCCGTGCTGATTGCAAAGGGGGGAATTCTGGTGAACGTTCCCGCGCCGGCGCGCTACGCCTTCCATAAGCTGGTCACCTCGCAGCGCCGTCCCGCGGCGTTTCAGGTGAAAGGGGCGAAGGACACCCGTCAGGCCGAACAACTCTTGATCGTATTGGCGCAAGACCGTCCGGGCGACCTGCGGCTCGCCTGGCGAGCCGCTTCTCGGCAACCGGATAAATTTCGGCGGCAACTCCGAGTCGGCGCCGGGATGCTTTCCTCAGAAGTCCGTGCACGGCTCAAAGGGATTTTGCCCAAGGGCGCCCTCGATGGAAAGGATTAGGCATCGCGATTCGCAGGTCGTGAGAAGATGAATCTTGAAAAATAAAAAGAAAATTTAAAAACGGATTGTGTTGTGCACCCGGAAGCAGAGCGTCTTGAAGAAGTAAAAAGTTTTGTGGTGGATCTGGTTCGGCGCGGGGGCGGCGAGGCCGTTTCCCTCGACGCCATTCGGACCGCCCTGCAGGATCATCCCTTGATCCCCCTCTGCTACCGCAGCGAGGAGCCGGGACTGTTGGCCTTCGAGCGCGCGGCCAAGCAGAAAAATTTTAACAACCTGGTCGGGGAATATTTGATCGAGCTGGTAAGGGATGGGGAGTTGGTGTATGTGACGTCGGAGAAGGGATATCGATGTGCATAGGCGGGGGGGCATGTTTGATAAAGATAGTGCATAGAGTTATTTGAATGGGGCTCTTCGCCCCAAGCCCCCCACCTGCGAGGATCAAAGTCGTGGGGCTGCTCGCCCCACCCCCCGCCACGGGGGTTGCGTGCCCACCCCCCTTTGGATTCCCAGGGCAGCCGGGGGGAAAGTACCCCCCCAGCTCCCCCCGTCTACGGTCAGAACTTGCACAACCACGGAAGAGCGCCGTGGATTGTGCTTCAAACATGCTGACCTGATTTGGTCGATAATACGTCTGACAGAAGGAACGCAGGACCATCAGGGGCACAGGACGCCCATGACGCGCAGGCTCTTTGCTATTCGGTTTTGATTTGAATTCTTAGAATTACTGGGTAATCTCTTGTGGGCCTCTGCGCCCGCAGCGTAAGGGACCCACTGGGGGATGGGTGGTGCCCACCCCAAAGAGCAGGCTCTTTGGGGACCCCGGGTCGGACGCAGAGGCCCACTACAAATCAAGACGTTCCACATACCCTATAAGGTCAGCTGTCTGAAGCACACTCCGCGCTGCTCTTGCGCGGGTGTGGGAGTTCTGACCGTTGTTTTGGGGTTGGGGGGCCAGGGGGTGAAAACCCCCGGTGTCCCTTAGGAAGCCGAAGGGGGTTGGGCAAGCAACCCCCGCGGTGGGGTATGGGGCGAAGAGCCCCATTCAAATTACGACCCCTCTTCCTGAAACCCCCCGGCCCGATAGGTCAACACCAGCGTGTCCCGATAGCCCCCCTCGGCGGTCGGCAGGATCGGCGTCGATTCGTGAATCACCCGCGTGTCGTCGAGCAGCAGCAGAGTCCAGGGTTCTGTTAAAGTAAACCGCTTGCCGTTCGATCCGGCCGCCTCGAAGATCCGGCTCTCCCCCCCTTTGATGTTCACCCGCCTCACCAGAAAGATCGCCACAAAATCGACCCCGTCGCGATGGGCCCCTTCCGGCGTCGGCCGGCCGATGCCGTGGGCGGTGTCGATCCGGAACGGGTGCGCCTCTACATACCAGGGCTGCGGGCCTTTGACCGCGGAGCAGAGCTGCCCGATCGCCTGAAGCAGCCGCGTCCAGGCCGGCGCCGCGACAGTGGCCGGGGCGATCGGCTCGAAGAGACGCTTCATCCCCCCATGCAGGGCGTTGTAGTCGAGCGGCTGCCAGTGGGCCCGGTGCGGCGCCTGCGTGACTTCTTTCCCCTCCACCACAAAACAGGAGTGACGCCGCCGCCGGTAAGGGACGGTATCTTTCAGGTAGGGATCGAGCGGCAGGTCGTTCCAAGCCGGCGCAAGCGCTTCCAATTCCGAGGAGGTGCAACGGGCGAACGTACAAACGTCGGAGGGGCGCAGCACCGCGTAACCGTCGGTCTTCAGCGCATCCGGCAGCTGATCGGGCTTCGAAAAGGGGGGGGGAAGGATGGCGGTCGGCATCGTGAGTTCGGGTTTAAACCTCCAAAAAAAGGGTCTGCTCCTGCACAGCGAATGGAAGAGAATACCCCCAAACAAAATTGAAATCAATCACCCTTTGAGATTGGAATGGGGCTCTTCACCCTAAGCCCCCACTGCGAGAAATCAAAGTCGTGGGGCTGCTCGCCCCACCCCCCGCCACGGGGGTTGCGTGCCCAACCCCCTTTGGATTCCCAAGGGCAGCGGAGGGGGCAAGCCCCCCCCTGCTCCCCCCACGGTCAGAACTCGCTCAACCACAGAAGAGCGCCGATGGATTGAGCTTCGAACATGCTGACCTGAAGCGGTCGATAATACGTCCGACAGAAGAAACGCAGGAGAATGGGGGGCACAGAACGCCCATGACGCGCAGGCTCTTTGCTATTTTGTTTTGTTGAATTTAATCAGCCTTGAGTTCTGTGGGCCTCTGCGCCCGCAGCGTAAGGGACCCACTGGGGGATGGGTGGAGCGAGGACGCAGTGGCCCACTACAAATCAAGACGTTCCACCTACCCTACAAGGTCAGCTGTCTGAAGCACAATCCGCGCTGTTCTTGCGCGGTTGTGCGAGTTCTGACCGTTGTTTAAAGGGGGTCCAGGGGTGCAACCCCGGTGCCCTTAGGAAGCCGAAGGGGGTTGGGCACGCAACCCCCGCGGTGGGGTGTGGGGCGAAGAGCCCCATTCCAATCGAAATTAAATAAAAGCTTTGCTCCGATCCCAAATATGATTTCACAGGGGTGTAGGGCAACGCCCCCAATAGCATCGCCTCTTGCTCTATCAAGCGGCCCATGTTAATAAAGTGCCGTGAACGTTCATCTCATTCTCTGGATCCTCGTATGAACCTGATCCTCCTGGAACCCCATGAAGTCGGCGCTTCCGGCGAAGCCGTCCTTTCAGATGCGCGCGCCGCGCACCTGCGCAACGTCCTGAAGTCGGCGCCGGGATCTCACGTCCGCATCGGTCTTCTCGACGGCCCGCGCGGCGTCGGGACGGTGTTGTCGATCGGCGACGGGACGGCGGCCTTGCGCTGCGCGTTCGAAACAAGCGTTCCCTCCCGGCCGGGGGTCGATCTGCTCCTGGCGCTGCCGCGGCCGAAGGTGATCCGGCGGATCTGGGCCCAGGTCGCCGCGATCGGCGTCGGGCAGATCATTCTGACCCATGCCGAGCGGGTGGAGCGAAACTACTTCGACACCCATTGGCTCGCGCCGGAGAGCTACCGGCCGCGGTTGATCGAAGGGCTGCAGCAGGCGCGCGACACGCGGCTGCCGGCCGTGTCGATCCACCGGCGATTTAAAGTGCTGATCGAAGATCAGCTCGACGGTCTCTTCAAAGACGGGCGGCGTCTGGCGGCCGATCCGGCGGCGGAGAAGCCGGCGGGGGCGGCGGCGCGGGAGGGGGGCGAGGGACGGGTCCTGCTTGCCGTCGGGCCGGAGGGGGGATGGAACGATTTCGAGAGGGGGCTTCTTGCGGCGCACGGCTTTCAGCCGGTCGGGATGGGCCCCCGGACATTGCGCACCGACACCGCCTGCATCGCGCTTTTGGCATTGGTTCATGAGGGGATGAAAGGATAATGAGGAATGAACGGCGTTGGCTTGGGGCAACGCCCCATTGTAATTTCTGAGGGCTTTAGCCCGGCCAATCAATATCTCCTCTATCGATTCGCCCCCATTTCCGTTTATAATGTCCTGACAATGCCATGAGAGGGAGAGACGCGTGATTCGAACGGTGCCCGATGAGAATGCCCCGGAAGAAATCAAAGAAGAAACAAAATCAGCCCCCGTCCCCACCGGCGAGATCGCCCTCGGCATCTCCCTCCCTTTTCTCGTGATCGCCGCCTCCGTCTTTGTCGATGCCGTCTACGTCCGAAACCATCCCTGGCGCCAGGGATACATCGGCTTTGTTTCGTTGATCCTCTTCAATCTGATCCTCCTTTTTTATGCCCTGGCCGTTTGTAAACGACGGGGGATCTGGCCGCTCTTTCGCCCGATCTCCCCCGCGACGGTCCTCTCGATGATTCCCTTCGCGATATTGATCGCCTTCGGCATCAACCTCCTGGTCGGGACGACCCACATGGCGATGGAGAAGATCTTGAACCAAAAGTTCGAGATGCCCGACTATTCGGCGCTGGCGACCTTCGGGCCGAACAGCCTCCTCTCCGTGATCATGATCGTGATCGGCTTCACCGCCATTCCGATCTTGGAAGAGATCTACTTTCGGGGGTTTCTCTACAACGCCCTCAAGACCCGCCTTCCGATCCTCTTTGCCGCCAACCTGCAGGCGATCCTCTTCGCGGCGGCCCATGGGGCCGGCTTCATGATCGGGATTCTCTACTTCATCGCGGGGATGGCGCTGGCGGTGGTTTATGAAATGCGGAAGGAGCTGGTCTCGCCGATTTTGGTCCACGGCGCCATCAATGCGATGGCGCTGATGCCGCTGCTCGTCCTGGCGCTTCAGAATTTTCATATGCCGGCCGCCACCTGGGAGGAGGCCGAGCGTCCCCCGGCGTGGCTGGAATCGACCCCGCCGGCGTGGATCGATAAGAAAGAGAATGCGGCGGCGCAGCGGCAATACGCCATCGACACCTGGGGGAGCCAAGGGTCCAAAGCGTGGAAGAAAGAGGCCGGCGCGCTGCAGGCGGTCTGCGTCTGGTTTCCCGAAGATCGCGAGGCGTGCGCCAAGGCGAAGAGCGGCGTGGTTGCGATCTACTCCACCTTTCTGAAAGACCACCGGCGGGCGGTCCTCGAGGCCGACCGGCTGATCGCCGAATTTCCGAAGGAGGAAGAGGCGGTCGCCGTCGCCTTGACGCGGCGGGGTTTCGCTTACCTGATGCTCCAGGATCTGGAGAAAAGCCGCGAATCGTTCGAAAAGGTGATCAACGAGTACAGCCAATACGGCCCGCCGTTCGAAGAAGCCGCAAAGGGAATTCAGATATTGGAGAGGGTGGAGAGAGAATGATTCGATTGGGAATCTGAGGATGAGAAATCAAACGCCTGGGAAGGGGGCAACGCCCCGAATAGGAAAATAACAGAATGAATTCCGGTATTGTCTACTCCACCGAACATGGTAAAATGTGCCCCGATTGCGGGGAGCCGGCGGCGAAATGCCGATGCCGGCAAAAACAGCCGGTCCCCAAACGAGACGGCATCGTCCGGGTGTCGCGCGAGACCAAAGGGCGCAAGGGGAAAGAGGTCACCCTGATCACGGGGGTGCCGCTTCATCCGGAAGGCCTCCGGAACCTCGCCAAAGAGCTGAAGCAAACCTGCGGGAGCGGCGGCACGGTGAAAGAGGGGGTCATCGAAATCCAAGGGGACCACCGCGACACCCTGGTCGAAGTGCTCGGCAAAAAAGGATATGTCGTTAAACGCGCGGGAGGATAACATCACAAATGACTCGTCTTCTTTTTACACTTCTTGTGATCACCTTATTGACCTTTCTGTTGGGCCGGTTCCTCGGGAGGTTTCTCTACCGCCGCCCGGCGGGAAGCGCCGCGCGGGTCGATGCGGGAGACGCGCTGGTGCAAGACCCGAACTGCCTGACCTACCTTTCCAAGAAGGGGGCGCTGGAGGCGAAGCAGGGGGGGGTGACCCATTATTTCTGCGGTCCCGCGTGCGCCGAGGCGTTTGAAAAGAAAAAAGCAGGGAAGGAGTCGGGCGGCGGGAAATGACCGATTCTTCCCTGCGCGATCGCGCTCAATCAAATCTCCGCGACACCCTCACATTGGCCTTGGAGTGCGCCCCCGGGGCGCCGGCCCTTTTAGTCTTTGATGAACAATCCGGTTTGTCGCGCCTTTTAGCGGAAGCCTACCGTGCGGCGCTGCCGAACGCCGCCGTGTTGAATTTCGATCGGGTCACCGCGAAAGAGATCTTATCCGCGGTCGATCTTCTCCCCCCGAAGGGGCTGGTGGTGCTGGTTCAGTCGACCAGCTTCCGGCTGAATGAATTTCGGTTTCGGGTGGAGCTCTTCAATCGGGGGTTGAAGGTGGTCGAGCATCCTCACCTGGGACGGATCCCCGAAGCGGAGTTCGCCACCTACCTCGACGCCCTGGCGTACGATCGGGCTTATTACCGGTCGGTCGGGCCGGCGCTGAAGGAGCGGATCGACCGGGCGGCGCGGATCGCCGTGATCTGCGAGGGGACCGAATTAATCTACGACTCCCCCTTCGAAGCGGCCAAGCTGAACATCGGCGATTACCGCGGGATGAAAAATGTCGGGGGACAGTTCCCGATCGGGGAGGTCTTCACCGAGCCGAAGGAGGTCCGCCGCGTGAACGGCGCCTTGAAGATCTTCGCCTTCGGCGACGCCGACTTTACCGTCCACGCTCCCGGCCGGCCCTTCACCGCCGCGATCGAAGGAGGGGTGCTGGTCGCCGCCCCCGACGCGCCGAAGGAGTTTCATGCCGTGTTGGATCAGATCCGGGCCGAGGAGCGGGAGGTCTGGGTGCGGGAACTCGGCTTCGGCTTGAACCGCGCCCTGACGCGGGAGCGGCGGCTGACCGACATCGGCGCCTACGAGCGGATGCTCGGCATCCACCTCTCCCTCGGCGCAAAACATTCCCTCTATACCAAGCCCGGTTTTCCGAAGAGCGGGAAATTCCATGTCGATGTTTTTGCCGCCGTGGCGCGGGTGGAGATCGACGGAGAAAAGGTGTTCGAAGGGGGAGGATATTTAATCGGTCAATGACGGAGCGTTTGATTCCATCTGTAATTGATTTTAAGATCGATTCCGAATGGCTTCGATCCGATCAGCTTCTTTAGGCAGGCGCACAAAGAACGTGGCCCCTTGGCCTTTTTGCGATTCCACCCAGACCTTGCCCCCGGCGAGATGGACGATTTTGGCCACGATCGAGAGGCCGATCCCGGTCCCCCCCGCCTCGCGCTCTTTGAGCTGCTGAAACGGATCGAAAATCTTTTTGTGGTAGGCCGGGTCGATGCCGATGCCGTTGTCTTTCACGTAGAACTCCGCCCATCCTTCCGGTTCGCTTCCGCCGATTTCGATCTTCGGATGGGGCTGCTCCCCCATGAACTTTCCGGCGTTGACGATGAGGTTTTGAAAGATCTGGGTGATGTGGAACGACCCGAAGGTGAAGCGCGGGAGGGAAGGGTGAACGACCACCTCCACCTTTTTTTCTTCGAGCCATTCTTGATATCGGTTGGTGATCGCGATCAGCGCCTCTCGAACGTCGACCGGCTCGTTTTTCTCGGGGGAGCCGATTCGGGTGAGGATCTGCATCCCCTCGATAAAGTCGCCCAGATAGTCCGCGTTCGACAACACCCGTTGAATGTAATGTTTTCCTTTGTCGTCCAGCACGGCGGCGTATTCTTCCAGGAGCAGCGAGGCGACCCCTTGCAGGGAGATCACCGGTCCTTTTAGATCGTGAGAGAGGGTGTAGACGAACGATTCCAATTCTTTCGTTCTCGCCCGGACCTGCCGCTCCAGACCGTCCCGGGCCTGTTGCAGCTCCTCGGCCATCTTGCGCAGATCGGCTTCGACCCGCTTGCGCTCCGTAATCTCCTCCCTCAAGAGGGTGGTCCGCTCCCGGATCTTTTTTTCCAGATCGTCGTAGGCTTTCTGAACTTCGACGACCATCTTGTTGAACGTTTCGCCGAGCGAGCCGATTTCGTCTTTCGACGTGACCTCGACACGGGTATCGAGCTTCCCCCCCGCGATCTCCGCCGCCGCCGTTTTCAAATGGATGAGGGGATTAAAAATAGACCGGACAAAAAAGGTCCCGGCGGTCAACGCCAAACCGAAAATGAACGTCGAATAAACGATCAGGGCGCCGACGGCGGAATCCCGGGATCGCCGGATATGGTCGTTCGCCGCGCCGACATGCGCGTAAATATCGGTGACCACGCGGTGAAGGGTGTCGTCGACCAGGCTCTTGTATCGTCTTGCCTTGATGATGTAGGTTTCCCGTCGCCTCTCTTCTTGCGCGATCTCCTCCTTATTCCCGGAGGGCTGAAGCCGGAGGATCTTTTCCTGGGAGGCGATGACCTTCTCGACATACTTCGCAAACCCGCCAAAATAAAGGGTCGCCTTGCCGGCGGCCTGCTGGATCTCGTAGGGGGCGGTGTTCACGACCAGGGTTTCTTGCAGCCCCATTTTTTCCCATCGGGCCGAAACGAGCCCTCCCGTCGATTTTTGGAACGCCTCCGTCTTGCTTCCCCAAATCATCGCTTTCGTAAACATGTCGAAGACCAGGACCGATTCCTTGAATTGGGTTTCGACCGCCTGAAGATGGCCGATCTCCTCATGGGTTCCGATCAACAGAACCCGATCGATGGTCCCGGCCCCGAGGGCCAAGGCATGGAGCGCTTCCTCGGCGCTTCGGGAGAGGGGAATGCGCTCCGCGATCACCAGGTCGGCCTGCTCGGTTACTTGATGAATCCGGGTCACCCCGAAGACCACCAGAGAAAATCCGGCGACGGATAAAAAAGCGAAGATCGCCCCGAGTTTCGCCCTGATTCCCCTGATCCCATTGAACATGCCGGCTTAAAGCTCCTGGATAATGGCGCTGATGTTATAAATCGATTTGATCACGCCGATGGCCCGTCGGGTTTCCGGATCGATCACCGGCACATACAGGGCGATCGCCTCCGCTTCTGCGCTGTCGTCGTACTCGATATCTCCGTAGTATTCTTTTCCGCGGCCGCCGGCATACGCCTCGACCCACCAGGCCTCGTCGGCCTGGTAATAGTCGGAGGTCTTGTTGGTCTCCCCCACGATCAATCCGACGGCGTCGGCGATGAAAATCTCGGCGAATCCGTCGTGCGCTTTCTGAAACGCGATCAGGTGCCGGGCGCAGTCGTTGGCGATGAATGCGCCGATAAATTCATCGATCCCCTTCACCCTCCGCCATTTCTGATCGAGTTTTTCGATCTCGCGCGGGGTGAGGCGCTTGTTTTGATGATTCGACTCCCTGACGAGGCGGATGGTTTTCGGATCTTCCGCCAAGGTTTTGATCAGTTGGATTTTTTGTTGGAGAATTTCTTCGACCTCTTCGGAGAATGTATTTTCGCCCGCGGTTCCCTCTTCCGGCATCCCGGCGAAGAGCAAGATGAAGAGGAGGATCGCCCAGACGCGGAGGGTCCTCCGAACGGGCCCCTTCCAGCCGCGCCGTTTTAAACCGAACCCCTTTTTTGTATTCCGATCGATCATGAATAAGATGCCGCCGATGGTTCGCCGCCGCTTTTTCCCCGTCGCGCGGAGCGGGAATAAAGGTAAGTATACCCGGCATTTTAACTCCGTCAAAAGAAAAGGAAGCCCGCGGCCTTCTCGCGGAAGGATAACCGCCATGGCGAGGAGAGGGGCGGACGTTGACATTCCAGGTTTCGATATTCTATCGTTGACCCGATAGACGAGACGCTCACCCTTCATCCCGGAGGATCTGCCGATGTTCATGAAGTCTTTCGCTCCACAGACCTATGCTTTGATGCGGATGGTCACCGGCTTTCTTTTTTTATGGCATGGAACCCAGAAGCTCTTCGGGTTTCCGATTCCGCCGCAAGGCACACCGGCCGCTTACGTCATCTATATCGCCGGGCCGATCGAATTCATCGGCGGTCTGCTGGTGATGATCGGCCTCTTCACCCGCTGGGCGGCGTTTCTCTGCAGCGGGCTGATGGCGGCGGCGTATTGGATCGCGCATGGAACGCAGGCGTTTTTCCCCCTCGTCAACCGGGGAGAGTTGGCCGCGCTCTACGCATTCGTCTTTCTCTATATCGCCGCCCGAGGACCCGGCATCTGGAGCGTCGACGCCGCCCTCGGCCGCGACTGAGAACCCTCCCCTTTTCCGAGGTTTAGAGCGCGGTCCGCGACACCAAGGCGCCTTCACGATCGGACCCCTCCTACGGAGCCTTACAGATTTGGTACAATTAAAATATGAAACCGAATCGTTCACAGAGGTTCCGTTAGAGTAAAGAGGCCGGTGTGAAGCGCGGCCTCGGGAGGTGAAACCGTGGAACAGGTGATAAGACAAGGAGAGGTGGAGGGGCCGTCGCGTTTTGCCGTTCTTTGGCTCTTGGTTTTTCCGTTTTTGTTCTTTTTTATCTTTTTTTTCACAAACCATCCGGAGTCGCACTATAACGAGATCCCGGTTTCCGAACGGAAGCTGAACCTGAAGGGGCTGGAGATGGTGACGACCCAATATCTCGACGATCACCCGGAGGACTTTTACCGATTTATTCGCATTCTGACGAACGCGGATAATGCCCTTCAGGAAAACGAATCGCTCACCCGCGGCGCGGTGATGAAGTGGCTTGACCAATCGATGCGGCAGGAGGGGTTCGATTCGAAGATGCCGGTGCGCCTCTTCCTGAAAAATGTTTACCTGAAAGAATGGGAAGGGGCTTATCTGCGCCGGATCGATCCGGGCGAGCGGGAGTACCTCTACGATCTCATCGGTGCAACAATCGGCGGCATGTACCGCTGCACCTGTGTTCCCCCTCATCTGAAGTAGGGGCGGGTTTGAAACTCGCCCCTCCATTTTGCTCCCAAAACATTCCTCTCCATAAACATACCGAAATTGACAATTTCCAGGTCCGCTTATATAGTTTTAATGCTTTCAACAGCATAAGCATGCGGTGAAACGGACATTCTCTCCTCTCGATCCGGCCGATTGAACCCGGGGGCGGAAATCGAGGCCGTTGTGTCCACTTTTTTCCTCGCATTTAGGTAGACCGGTTCATTCCTCATTTTCTACTGCATTTTTCACTGCAGCCGACAGCAGCGGGTGACATCGCTCCCTTCGCTCCTTTTTTATCGGCGGCCCGAAGCGAGAGCGCTCAAGGACCGGGAGCAAGCCGGCGCTATATAACGGGGTGACCCCTGATCACACCTTTTCGTAATCTCTCGATTCGTCAGAAATTGATTCGGATGAGCATGCTGGTGAGTTCGGCGGTTCTCCTGCTCGCAAGCGCCGGCTTCATCGCCCATGAATGGGTGACTTTTCGAGGCGTCATGGTCCGGAATCGCTCCACGCAGGCGGAGATCATCGCGATCAATACGGTCTCGGCCCTCCTGTTCAACGATCCGGAGTCGGCCGCTGAAACCGTCGGGGCGCTGCGGGTCAAGTCCGATATCCATTCGGCGGCGATCTATACGGCGGAAGGCCGGCTCTTCGCGAAATATCTGAGGAGCGATGGGGCTTCGGTTTTTGAGATGCCGGAGCGAATCCCGGCGGGGATGGAAGGCCATCGATTCGAGTCCGGGTTCCTTTTTTTGTCGCGGCCGATTCTCTCCAATGAAGAGCGGATCGGCACCGTCTATATCCAATCCGATCTCCAGGAGTTGAATGCTCGTCTGAAGGGTTACGCCCTCATCGTGGTCGGGGTGCTCGCGGTTTCCCTGCTGACGGCCTATCGGGTCTCCGCCGGGCTTCAAGGAAATATCTCCCGTCCGCTTCTTGATCTGGCCCGGATTGCAAAGAACGTCTCCGAAGAGAAAGACTATTCCGTGCGGGCCGCCACCGGAAACCGGGACGAGATCGGCCTGCTGGTCGAGACCTTCAACGAGATGCTCTCCCAGATCCAAACGCGGGATGCCGCCCTGCAGAAGACGCAGGACGAGTTGGAGCAAAGGGTGAAAGAGCGGACACGGTCATTGGAGCAGGAGGTCGGGGATCGGAAGCGGGCGGAGGTTTTTCTCGACTCCATTGTGGAGAATATTCCCAACATGATTTTCGTCAAGGAAGCCAAAGAGCTCCGGTTCGTTCGATTCAACAAAGCGGGTGAAGTGTTGCTCGGCTACACCAGAGAGGATCTGCTCGGCAAAAATGATCATGATTTCTTTCCAAAAGAGCAGGCCGATTCGTTCATCGCCAAGGACCGGCAGGTGCTCGGAGCGGGCTACCTCGTCGATATTCCGGAAGAGCCGGTCCAGACCCGGCACCGCGGCGCGCGGATTTTGCACACACAGAAAATCCCGCTCTACGACGAAGAAGGACAACCGCTCTATCTGTTGGGTATTTCGGAAGACATCACCGAGAGAAAGCAAGCGGAAGAAGAGCTGAAGAAGCTCAATTCGCAGCTGGAGGCGGCCAATAAGGAGCTGGAGGCCTTCAGCTATTCCGTGTCGCACGACCTGCGCGCGCCGCTGCGTCACATCAACGGGTTTGTCGAGCTGCTCAAAGAACACGCGGCGGCCCGGCTCGATACGAAAGGACAGCGCTACATCGAGATCATCGTGAACGCCTCCAAGCGGATGGGGAGTCTGATCGACGATCTGTTGGTTTTCTCCCGGATGGCGAAGTCGGAGATGCGGATCGGGAGGGTTCCCCTCGAATCCTTGATCCAGGAGGTGATTCGGGATCTGCAGCCGGAGATTCAGAACCGGGAGATCGCTTGGACGATCGGCTCCCTGCCCGATTTAGAGGGGGATGCGGCGATGCTGCGGCAGGTGTGGGCGAACCTGATCGGCAACGCGGTGAAGTACACCCGGACCCGCGAGCGGGCCGAAATCGAGATCGGCAGCCGAATGGAAGCAGAGGAGACCGTTTTTTTTGTTCGAGACAATGGGGTGGGGTTTGATCCGCAGTACGCCGGCAAGCTCTTCGGCGTCTTCCAGCGGCTGCACCGCGCCGAGGAGTTCGAAGGGACCGGCATCGGGTTGGCCAATGTCCGGCGGATCATTCACCGCCATGGCGGGCGGACCTGGGCCGAGGGGGAATTGGACCGCGGCGCGGCGTTTTATTTTTCATTGCCAAATCGAAAGGAGGGGTGAGGATGGGGGATTTCAAGAGCATTCTGTTGGTGGAGGACAACGTGGAAGATGTGGAGCTGACGCTGGAGGCGCTCGCCGAGTACAATCTGGCAAACGACGTCGTCATCGCCCGGGACGGCGCCGAGGCGTTGGACTACCTTTATCATCGGGGATCTTTTAAGACGCGCACCCCTGGGAATCCGGCGGTCATTCTGCTCGACATTAAGATGCCGAAGGTAAACGGGTTGGAGGTCTTGAGGACCATTAAAGCCGATGAAAAGCTAAAAACGGTCCCGGTGGTGATGTTGACCTCCTCCCGCGAGGAGCCGGACCTGGCGGAGAGTTACAAGCTGGGGGTCAACGCCTACGTCGTCAAACCGGTGAACTTTCAGGAATTCGTCAAAGCGGTCAAGCAGCTCGGTGTTTTCTGGGCGCTGCTCAACGAGCGGCCGCCGGGGAGCGTGAAAAGACAGAAATGAGTGGGTCTTCCTTTCGGCAGGGACGCGCGGACAGACGGACTTTTCGTTCTTGGCGTGGCGCTGCCGCGTGAACGAACCCGCGACCGTATGGTTTCGAATGAGAAGGTGGGGATGAGATGGGTATTCCGCTCCGTGTTTTAATGGTGGAGGATTCGGCGGAAGATGCCGAGCTGCTCCTGGGCGAGCTGCGGCGCGGCGGCTACGAGCCGGCGCATGAACGGGTGAGCACCATCGAGGAGATGAACCGGGCGATCGATCGCGGGAGTTGGGATATCGTCTTCGGCGATTATTCCATGCCTCACTTCGACGGGGTCGCCGCATTGAAGCTGTTGAGGGGAAAAGGACTCGACATCCCTTTTCTTTTTGTCTCGGGCACCCTCGGCGAGGACACCGCGGTCAAAGCGATGAGAGCCGGGGCCAACGACTATTTCGTCAAAGGCCATTTGAAACGCCTGCTTCCGGTGGTCGAGCGGGAACTGCGCGAGAACGGGACGCGGCAGGAGCGCAAACGGGCCGAGGAGCAGCTGCGACAGAGTGAGGAGCGGTTTCGGCAGTTGGCCGAGAACATCACCGAAGTTTTTTGGATGGGTGATCCCGATAAAAACAGCATTCTCTATATCAGCCCCGGCTATGAGAAGATCTGGGGCCGGAGCTGCGAGAGCCTCTATCAGGAACCGAAATCTTTTCTCGACGCGGTTCATCCGGACGATCGGGAGCGGGTGATGGAGGCGTCGATGACCCGGCAGGTGTCGGGGACGTACGATGAGGAGTACCGGATTATCCGGCCCGATGGATCGGTCCGCTGGATTCGGGACAGAGCCTTCCCGATCAAAGATGTTTCGGGGCGGGTCTACCGGTTGACGGGGATCGCCGAAGACATCACCCGGCATAAAGAGGCGGAGGAGGCGCTGCGGACGGCGAAGGAGTTTTCGGAGAATCTCATCGAAACGGCGAATGTGATCATCCTCGGCCTCGATACGGAGGGGAAGGTGAATATCTTCAATCAAACGGCGGAGAAAATCACCGGCTATACCCTCTCGGAGCTGAAAGGAAAGAGCTGGTTCGAAAAGCTGGTGCCGAAGGAGCGATATCCCTCCGTCTGGGAAGAGTTCACCCGGCTGGTCTCCGGCGGAATCCCGAAGACGTTTGAGAACCCGATCCTTACCAAAAGAGGGGAGGAGCGCTACATCCTCTGGCAGAACAATCAGGTCAAGGTCAACGGAAAGATCGTCGCAACCATTTCTTTCGGAAACGACATCACGGAGCATAGGCAAGTGGAAGAGATGGTGCAGAAAATGGCTTTTTACGACACCCTGACCGGGCTTCCGAATCGGAACATGTTGATCGATCGCCTCCTGAATGCTTTGCGGCACGACGCGGGTCAAGGCCGGCCGATGGCGCTGCTGCTGATGGATCTGGATCGTTTCCGGGAGATCAACGACACCTTGGGGCATCGCCGGGGAGATTTGTTGCTTCAGCAATTGGGCGAACGGCTGCGGAAGACCATTTTTGATCGGGATATCGTCGCCCATTTCGGGGGAGATGAGTTTGCGGTGCTGTTGATGAAACTCACCAGCCCGGACGATATCCATCTGGCGGTCGGAAAGATCGTCAAGGCGCTGGAGGCCCCCTTTGTCATTGAAGATATCCCGATTGCGGTGGAGACCAGCATCGGCATCGCCCTTTAT
Organism: Candidatus Manganitrophus noduliformans; assembly: GCF_012184425.1. Taxonomy (NCBI): domain Bacteria; kingdom Pseudomonadati; phylum Nitrospirota; class Nitrospiria; order Candidatus Troglogloeales; family Candidatus Manganitrophaceae; genus Candidatus Manganitrophus; species Candidatus Manganitrophus noduliformans. The sequence goes on along the minus strand of NZ_VTOW01000002.1, from coordinate 1,027,486 downwards.
CCCGACCACGGCAGCGATCCCGACACCTTAATCCGGCGGGCCGATGTCGCGATGTATGCGGCCAAAGAGACCGGCCGCGGCCATACGCTGTATGCTCCCGAGCTGGACCGCCACAGCCCGCAACAGTTGGCGCTCATGGCCGAGCTGCGCCAGGCGATCTCGCAGAACCAGCTTCTTCTGCACTATCAGCCCAAGATCGATCTGAAGCGGCGCGCGTTCTTCGGGGTGGAGGCGCTGGTGCGCTGGAGACATCCGCAGCGGGGGATGATTCCGCCGGGCCGGTTTATCGGCCCCGCGGAGCAAACCGGACTGATCCACCCGTTGACCCGCTGGGTGGTGGAAACGGCGATCGATCAGTGCGCGGTTTGGCAGCGGGCCGGGTTGGAGATGACCCTCTCGGCCAACCTCTCCGCCAGAAACCTGCAAGACCCGAAGCTCCCTGAATCGGTGGCGGAGCTGTTGCGCTCCGGCGGCGTGGCGCCGGAGCGGATTCAGTTCGAGATCACCGAAAGCGCGATTATGACCGATCCCGCCCGCGCGCGGGAGGTTTTAGTCGCCCTCCACCGGAGCGGTATCCGGTTTTCCATCGACGATTTCGGCATCGGTTATTCCTCCCTGAGTTATCTTCGGAATCTTCCGGTCGATTCGATCAAGGTGGACAAGTCGTTCGTGAGCCAGATGATTCTGAACGAGGGGGACGCGAAAATCGTCCGCTCCACGATCGAGATGGCGCATCATCTCGGCCTGGAGGTGGTGGCGGAAGGGGTCGAAACCGAAGAGATCCTGGAGCGGCTTGGGGAGATGGGCTGTGACGCCGCCCAGGGTTATTTCATCAGCCGGCCGCTTCCTGCGGAAGAAGTCGGCCGCTGGCTGCGCGAGTCTCACTGGGGAAGAGAAACGCAGTGAAGTGAACGGCCGTCTCCCGACGGGCGCGGCGCGGGCGGTGTTCCTCAATCGGTGTGATGATCGTGCTCGCGTTTGACGCAGAAAGGGCCCTCGCATCCGAGGAGGTCGACGCTCGGGTTTCTTCCGGGGGAGATGCGGAACTGCTTCTGTGTTTCATAGATCGGCCGGACCACTTCGCTCGCTTCGAATTCGAAATTAAGCTCGACATGCCCGTCGGGGGGCACGGTGATGATCTTCTCGATCGGCTTCAGGTGCGGATGCCAGGCAAGAATCTTGTACGTTCCGGGCGGGATCCGGTCGATCGCATAGCTGCCGCTCCGTGTCGTTTTGTCGAAATAGGGGTTGTCGACGATCCAGGCCCAGGTCTGCATATACTCATGCATGCCGCAAATAATCTGGGCGATGTTCTTTCCTTGATCCAGATAGACCCATCCTCTCTGGACCTTGTCGGAAATCGGGATCGGGAAGCGGGTGATCCGACGGCCTGTTTCTTTCTGGTAAAACTGCGCGTCGTGAATCACCGGATCTTTGTTGAGGACGGAGAGCATATATTTGTTCCGCATGACGCTGACGAGAGGATGGATGTGAACGAGGTTTCCTTCTTTGTCTACTTCAAACTGCTCATCCTCCGGCGTATTCGCCGGGTGGAACATGCAGTTCACCGCAAAGAGCCGATTCTCGTTGGAGCGAAATCCCTTCCCCCGGCTCACATCCTGAATGGCGATCACCGCGTCCTGGAGCCCTCCGGTCGGGTCGACGTTGAACTCCTTGAGGACGACATGTCCTTTCGCGTCGGAAATCTTCTTACAGAATTCTCCGAAGGCGTATAAAACCATCGGAAAGACGCGCGGCTCCGGCACCGGCCCGTTGAGGACGACCCTTCCGGTGATGACCCCCCCGTTCTCCACCGGGGCGATCTCATACGCCGGCGCGGCCGCGCTCCAGGCGAGGCAGAAGAGAATTCCGAAAATCAATATAAGATAGGCTTTGATTCGTTTTGTCATGACGCTTCTCTCTTAAATTCTTTATTAAATATTGATCTCTTCCCGAGGCGCCTGTCAACTATCCCAGCGCGCGCGGTTCTGATTTTATCACAGGAAACCATAGAGGAGGTAGCAGTATTTTCAATTAGGAATTAGGAATGACGGATTAGGAATGAAAAACATCCTTCGGTCTGCCGCATTGATTTATTTGAGGAGAAATGGTTTAATCCCGGCGGAGAGGGCCGGGATATTCCGATGTTTGATGATCATCCGTCTCGGAAACACTCCTCAGAAGGAGAGGTCTCTGTGTTGGAAGGAAACGATCCCGCCCCGAAACGCCGATTCCTTTTGAAAGAGCCGGTCCGTCTCTTCCTGGCGTCTTTCCTCCCCTTTTTCCTCATCGGCTGCGCCGCCTCTTTTCTTCATTATTACGATCCCACCACGTATAAAAACCTCACCGATCTCAAGCCCAAAGTCGCCATGCTGTATGAAACCTTCGAGGAAGAGGCCATCGACCTGGAGGCTGTCCGGCAGATTCGGCTGGAGATGGGGCAGGCATACGAATATGAAAAGGGAAAGGGAGAGAAGAACCGGGAAACGGCGACGCAGATCGGACTGATCTTGGAAATGTTCTCCCGGCATGTCCAGGAGCGGAAAAATAAGGGGAAGTGGTCGGAGGCGCAGATTCAGAACCGGTGGGAAAACATGGAAGAGGCCTTCGATATCGCGATTTCAACGGAGCGTTTGAAGAACAAAAACGAGTGAGCGGAGCGCGACCATGCCGAAACCGTGGGAAAGTTTTATCGACGACCTCAGAGACACCGCCGGTCTCCTCGCTAAGGATGAGCTGAAGAGGCTGGTCGCGAACGCCAAGACCGACGCCAATGCGTTTATCCGAAAGCAGGGGGTGAAGATGGAGCGATATCTCAATCAACTGGCGGCGGGGGAGATCAGCAAGGAAGAGTTCGAAGGCAACATGGCGGACCTCCGGACGCTCACCGAGATGCAGTCGCTCAAAATGAAGGTCGCCGCAAAGGCGAGCGCCCAGCGCCTCTGCAAAGGAATCGAGGAGGTCGTTTTAAACGGGCTGATGAAGCTGCTCTGAATGGGCGGCCGCGATGCTTCCGGCGTGAAACCGATCTGCTCCCATATAATATAGATAGTATAGAACGCGCCATCTTCCCTCGACACACCCCTCCGAACTATAATCAAAGTAATCTTCAATCAAGTCATCTTGTCATGCGGAGCCGAAGGCGAGCATCTCATTTCGGATAGGATCGCGCGCTCAGGATGACACTGAATAAAGGCCTGGGAAGGATCCGGTTCCGCTCGGCCAAGGAGGATGCCATGCCGGAGAAGCGGTGGATGATTTATGGGGCGTACGGCTATACGGGCGCGCTCATTACGGAAGAGGCGGTGCGGCGGGGGCACCGGCCTGTCGTCGCGGGGCGGTCGGCCGACCGGCTGATTCCGCTCGCGAAGCGGTTCGGGCTCGATCCGCTTGTCCTCGATCTCAAGGATGAGACCGCCTTGACGAAAGCGGTCGCCGAGTGTTCGCTGGTCCTTCATGCGGCGGGGCCGTTTGCGGAGACGAGCGGCCCGATGGTCCGGGCCTGTTTGAGCGCCGGGACGCACTATGTCGATATCACCGGAGAGGTTTCGGTTTTCGAGGAGATCTTCGCGCGCGACCCGGAGGCGAAGCAAAGGGGGATCACCTTGCTGCCGGGGGCGGGGTTCGACGTGGTGTCGGGCGACTGTCTCGCGAAATATGTCGCCGACAAGGTGCCGGGGGCGACGCGGCTCGATCTGGCGGTTGCGGCGATGGCCCATGTGAGTCCGGGGACGGCGCGGACGATGATCAAGCAACTTCCCCGCGGGATGTCGGTCCGCCGGGAAGGGCGGCTGAGGGTTTCCGACGCCGGGGAGGGGGAGCGGACGGTCCGTTTTCCCGGGGGGGCGCGGCAGGCGGTTCCGGCCACGCTCGGCGAACTCGCCGCCGTCTACTGGACGACCGGCATTCCGAATATCACCGCCTACATGGCCCTTCCATCTCCGGTGATCGGCCTGATGCGCTGGACCGGCCCGCTTCTGCAGCGGCTGCTCGCTTCCGATCCGATCCGTCGTGCGGCGGAGCGGGGAGCGCGTGCGGTGATCCGGGGACCGGATGCGGAGGCGCGGCGGAAGGGACGGGCATTTCTCTGGGCGCGGGCGTCGGATGAAGCGGGAAATGCCGCCGAGGGGTGGCTTGAAACAGCGGAAGCCTATGCGTTCACGGCGATGGCGGCGGTCCGCTGCGCGGAAGGAATTTTGAAGAAACTTCCAACGGAGGGCTGTCTGGGAGCCTGCACGCCGGCGGGAGCGTTCGGCGCCGACTTTGTTCTGGAGATCCCGGGAACGAAACGATTGGATCGAATCTCTTAAAGGCAATTACGAATTAGGAATTAGGAGTCAAAAGCTTGCAAGGACGCTAAAGATTCCTCATTCGTAATTTAATTTGTTTTTCCCTCCAGTTTGTTCACGAACTTCTGGAAGTCGCGCTGCTCCTCCAACGACGGTTTTATTCCGAAGGCGAGGGAGTCGATCTTGTCTTTCACCTCGACCAGATTCGGATTGAGGCGGAGCGCCTCTTCGTATTTTGTTTTGGCTTCTTCCAACGTCCCCAGCTCTTCAAGTCGCGCGGCCTCCAGCAGAAGATGGCCGATCTTTTTTTCCTGAGGCCATCCCGCGGCAATCCGCCATCCCCCCTCCTCCCTCACCAGGCCGAGCCCTTTTCTCACGGTGGTCATCGGAACGGGGCGGTCGTGATATTGCTTCTTCAAAAACTGATCGAATTCGGCGGGGCTCATCGTCGAACCGGCCGAAGAGAGGGCGGCGAGGAGAAGATCTTCCGTGATCCGATCGGCGTCCGGCTGATGGACCCGCACGACCGCCCGGCCGCGCTCGCCGTCGATTTCCAGGGTCTCGATGGAGAAGGTCGCTTTTTTCATCAGCGGCTCGATCCCCATGCTCTCGTCCATCGACATATGATGGACAAACGCGTCGAAATTCCGGAACGCGCGATCGGCCGAGGAGAGCTCTTCGTAAGCGGTCCGGAGATCTTGCTGGTAGGTGGCCGACAAATAGCGGGTCAACACCGCAGCCGGATCGGAGCGGTCCGGACGGCAGGCCGCAAAGAGGAGAGTCAAGAGAACTAGTGAAAGTTTAGAGCGCACGCGATCCTCTGCCGGGAAGGTGTGTGGAATCCATCCGTAAGTATAGCAGGCCGGGGAAATTCGGGCGGGGCGGTGCCGTCGAATTAGCCGAGAAGGGTTGTCTCAAAGAGGATTTCGCGGCAGGTGCAGTAATTTCCGAGATGGCAAAGCGCCAGCCGGGAGGCGGCGCCGCGCGGCGGAAAAGAGCGGTCCGGCGCCAACGCGCCGATGCCGAGGGTGATGTGCGGGGAGAAGCGCGCGAAGGCCGCCGCATCCGGATAGCGGTTTACCCAATCGACGCTGGCCGGCGCGACATCGGGAAAGTCGATGAAGCCCTCCGCCGTCGCATCGTGTGTCAGAAGGGGGCTCAACCGGTTGAAGACCGTTTCATGAAGCGACTGCAGCACGGCGGTCGGATCGACCTTCCAAGCGGTGACCGTCTCGCCGGTGGCGATGGGGCCGGCGTCGATTCCGGTGAAGATCAGCGGGATCGGCGGAAAGTACGACGCGATCTCTTCCAGAAAATTGGCGGCGGCCGGGAGATCCTCCTCCTTCAACGCTCCCATCGCCAGGGAGAGATGCGGGAGGCAGCGATTCCGATCCAGGACGATTTTCTTCTCGAAGTGCGGGAGCAGCTCCTGATTCATCTGAAGGGCGGCGTCCATGATCTCTTCGGAAGGAAGAAGGACGATATCGACCGCGCATTTGTTCAAGGCCATCCCTTCTCTCCTTTTTGGATTTCCTCTTCAAATCTTTTATAAAGATCGACATCGCCGCTTTTCCCGATCTGCTTCTCCTCATACGGCACCCCGACGCGGCGATAGAACTCCTGCGCGATATTTTGAAAAGTGCCGGTAACGAGGGCGATCAGCCAGTAGCGCATCTTTCCGAACTGAAGGTGAACGACCTGAAGCGCGAGCCGGGTACAGGTGTAATTGAGCAGGCCGGCGAAGGCGGCGTCGTTTCCTTCCGCTTTCGCCTCCGCGACGATCCGCTCGGCGAGCGCGTCAATCAAGGGATCGAATTGGATTCGTGCTTTCGGCGCAATGTAGGGCATCGTGAACCTCCTTGTGGGTGTCCGCCGGATCGAAGGGTCGACGGTCTCGGATCATCTTAAAGGGGAGGCCCCTCCAAAGCAACAGGAAGGCGTCTCGGACAGGCCGGGCGGGTCTGAGACCCGCCCCTACGGTCATTTTTTGTTGAATCACCCCAGGCCAAAGAGTATCCTAAAAGCGTTCCATCCACCCAACCAAAGGAGGTGTGCCATGAAGCTTCTTCAACGTTTTGGCCCCGAAACCGGTTTTGGGTTTGCTCTGTTTTTCCTGTTGGGCGCGCTCGCGCTCATCGCCCTTCATGCCCTCTTCGAGCGGGCAACCGGAAAGCGGATTCCACGGATCTTCCAGGCGGGCCTCACCTGGGCCGCCGCTTATGTTTTCTTCCGATGGATTCTCTTCCCGCCGATTCCCTCTTCACTCCTTTATATCTACATGGCCGTCGTCACCGTCGCCGTGATCCTCTTGATGATTGAGAGCCCTCTTTCCACAGAGGAGTGCAAGCAGAGGGTGGTTGCCACCATCCTTGGTGAGACGCCGGCCTATCGGGTCGCTCAGGCCGTCACATTCGTCCTGATTCCTTTCTCCGCTTTCCTGTTAAGCCGCTATCTCGTTACCCCGCCGCCGATCGGGGAGCCGATCGAACTGAGAGTGTATCATTCCGCGCCGCCGAGAAGCATTGAAGTTCACGGCGAGATTTACGATCTGCAGACGGCGAAGAATCCGTTCCGGGAAGAGGAAATTCCGCTCTAATAGAAACCGATCGACCTACGTAGAGACGTCCCGTCGGGACGTCTCTACGACGGAGAAGAAAATGGCGGAGAAAACAATTTCCGGCGTGACGGTCGAGTGCGTCAAGGGGAACATCGCGGCGCAGCCGGAGATGACGGCGATTGTCAACGCCGCCAATGCGGAATTGCGGAGCGGCGGCGGTGTGGCGGGGGCGATTCACCGGGCGGCGGGGCCTGGACTAGAAGAGGAGGGGCGTCCGCTGGCGCCGATTCGTCCCGGCGAGGCGGTGATCACCGGCGGGCATCACCTCCCGAATCGATATGTAATTCACTGTCTTGGCCCGGTTTACGGAAGGGACCGGCCGGAAGCGGATCTTTTGGCGCGCTGTTACGCGAATGCGCTCGACCTGGCTGAGAGGAACGCCATCGGCTCGATTGCCTTTCCCGCCATCTCCACCGGGGTTTTCGGCTATCCGATCGAGTCGGCGGCGGAGGTCGCCTTCCGAACGATCAAAGAGCAGCTTCCGAGCCTCCGAACGGTCAAACGAATCCGATTCGTTCTCTTTGCCGACAAAGATCTGGAGATTCACGAAAAGGCGCTCGATCGAATCTTCGGCGAATTGTAAGGGCGGGTTTGAAACCCGCTCCTACATCACGATCGGTGCCAGGTTCTCAGGGGCTCAATCGAATCACGCTCGGCCCCTCCGGGGCGGGGGGCGGTTCGTGCGGGAGTGGCGGTTTCTCCTCCCGCGGCTCCCCCTCCCACCGAATCCAGCGGTCGATCGTCCGTTCTTTCCGCTCGCTGCCGCTCGCCTGCTCGATGACGCCGATCTCCGGAGCGATCCCCGCCAGATAGAGCCGGTCTTCTGTCGGATCGACCGTGATCGAGAAGGGGAAGGCGCCGGCCGTCTTGACCATCATAAATGCGGGGTCCCTTCCAAATCAACAGGAACGCGTCCCTTCCCGCCCCCATGTGAAGCGGATACGGAATAGCTCTTGAATTTGGAGCGCCGCTCGATTACGCTAAAACCACCTTGGGATCTTGGCCGGTGAGATTGATCGAAGAGAGAGGATCGATTTAGTGAGGCAGGGGGGGGGAAGTCGGAGGGGCCGCTTCGCGCTCGGATGCATTCTTTCTCTGTTGCTCTTTTCCCACAAGCTTGTTCAGGCCGAATCGACACATCCCTGTTCGGAGAATGTCGGGTTTGGACCTTTGGGGATTCGTGGACAGTCCTATTTTCAAATGCTCCATTTGACGCCGACCCCGTCGGCCCCTTCCACACTTCGGAAAGGTGAATGGGAGGGGCAAGCCCTCTTGACCTGGGTGAACGGTTGGGCGGTTTCAAAAGACCACTATATGATCGATACCGAAACCCTCCAGTGGACCGGCAAGCTCAGCTACGCTCTCAACGACCGGATTCAGTTCGGCTTCGAGATCCCCGTTCTTTGGCGGGGCGGCGGCTATTTGGACCGTTCCATCGAGGGGTTTCACCATGCTTTTAATTTGGGAAACGGCCGGCGGGATCGATTCCCGCGAAATCGGACCCGCTTCGAATTTCACCGCAAGGACGGATCGACCTTCGTTCTGGAAGATTCGGGGATCGGTCTCCAGGATGCGGTCTTCTCCTCCCAGGTTTCCCTGACCTGCGGCGGAGCAAAAGTCCCGGCCGTCGGCGTGAGTCTGTCGGTTTCTTTGCCGACCGATCGTGAGGAGAAGTTGTATGGAACGGACGGGATCGACGTGAGCGGGACCCTGCTTTTCGCAAAACGGATCAGCCGGGTTTATATTTATCTCAATTTCAGTTATGTCCGTCTGGGGAGCGGCGATTTCGTCGGCATCCCTTTGCATCGGGATAAATGGGTCGGGTTTGCCGCCGTGGAATATCGCCTGAAGGAGGGGACCTCTCTGATCCTGCAAAATACGCTCAGCTCGGGGGTGGCCGAGGATTTCTTCGAATTCTCGGATTATACCGATGAGATGGCCTTCGGCTTCAAGACGGCGTTTACAAATCGACTTGTCTGGGAGATGGGGGTGATTGAAAATCTGTTCAACATCCGAAACGGTCCCGACTTCGGTATCCATACCGGACTGAGTTATCGGTTTTAGTGAGTACCTCCGAGGGAAAATAAATGATCGGCGCCGGTCATCAGCGGTTCCATCGAATCACGCTCGGCCCCTCCGGGGCGGGGGCGGTTCGTGCGGGAGTGGCGGTTTCTCCTCCCGCGGCTCTCCCTCCCACCGAATCCAGCGGTCGATCGTCCGTTCTTTCCGCCCGCCGCCGCTCGCCTGTTCGATGACGCCGATCTCCGGCGCGATCCCCGCCAGATAGAGCCGGTCTTCTTTCGGATCGACCGCGATCGAGAAGGGGAAGGCGCCGGCCGCTCCCTGGATCTTCACCTGTTCCACCCCTTCTCCATCGTAGATGAAATACGATCGGAGCATCGGCGCGGCGATGAAGAGGCGCTTCGTCCGCGAATCGAACGCGAGGCCGCGCGCGAGTGTTCCCTTCGGCAGCGGGAGGCGGTCGGGGGGGACGGCGAGATCGGAAAGATGGAAAACCAGAACCCCGTCGAAGTTCGACACATAGAGCCGCCCGCGGTCGGGATCGGCGGCGATGGCGAAAGGGCCGTTGAGCCCGCTCTCCTCCGGACCGATCGTCCGGTCGGCCCGGCGTTCCCCATCGATCTCCGCCGCCTTTTCGAAGACGAGGAGCGCGCCGGGGTGGGCGTCGGCGACGAAGAGACGATTGCGGTCGGCATAAACGCCGGTGGGGAAGTTGAACCGCTTGAGGATGCGGCCGGCGCGCGTTGCGGTGCGGGGATCGAACCGATCGAAGATCAGAATCGCCCGGTCGGCGGCATTGGCGACGAAGAGCGTTTTGGAGTGGGGGTCATACGAGAGGCCCGAGATCATCCCGGTCAGATCGAGGGAGGCGCCGGGCCGCGCCTCCTTTTCACCGGGCTGTGAAAAAACAAGCAGCTTGGCTCCACCCCGGTCTTCGGCGGGGGCCGCCGCAAAGAGGCGGTCTTGCGCCGGATCGAACGCCAGCAGCAGCGGTTGAAAAGAGGGGGGCTGGGCGCGGGCGAAGGCGCCTGAGAGCGCAAGGGCAGCCAGAAGGAGAAGCGCCGCCCAACGTCCCGTCGGGTGTAAAAACATCCGTCCTGGTTGGCTCATCGTCTCTTGCCTTCAATTCTTTGAAAGGAAACGCTCCTCTTCTCCATACCATTCTCCTTTCGGCGAAAGCAAATTAAATTTTTGCCGGTCACCTCATCGTGTGTACCGGCGACATCCGGATCGGCGCCTGTAGGCGAGGCATGCCTCGCCCCTACTTTCGAACGAGAGACGTCGCCCGCCGACGTGATTTTTTCGCGCTTGAACAGGATCGTCCGCTGGGTTACTGTTAGAGAATGCGGTATTTGGATCGATTCGATGAATTCTTCTATATGAAAGGAGAGCTTCATGGAGGTGAAAGAGCTGGGACATGTTGTCCTCTATGTTCGCGATCTGGAACGATCGCGCCGCTTCTACCGGGACGTTCTCGGCTGGAAGGAGATCGGGCCGCTCGGTGATTGGGCCGCCGCCTTCTCTTCCGGACGGACGCATCACGAGCTCTTGCTGATCGAGGTCGGTCCGGACGCGGCGCCGATTCCGGACGGGCCGCGGGTGGGACTCTATCATTTCGGCCTCAAGGTCGGAAAGAGCGACGACGAGCTGCGGCGCGCGGTCGAGGAGATTCGCGCGGCCGGGGTTCCGATCATCGGGATGTCTGATCATACCGTCACGCACAGCGTCTACATCGCCGATCCGGACGGGAACGAAATCGAGCTCTACATCGACGTTCAGCCGGAGGTCTGGCGGAACGATCCGAAAGCGTTCATCGCCCCCATCCGCCCGCTCCGTCTCTAGGCGTCGGGCCCACCGGACAGGAGGATCAAATGGAGAAAGAGAAGCTTCGGCTGTTGGCGAAAGATCTTAGAAAGGAGTATCCGAGGAGCCCTCGCGAAATGCTCGGAGGTTACGTCATTGCAGCCCGAACGATTGACAAGTGCCGGGCTTTTCTCCTCGGAATGAATGGGGAGTATAACTTTTGGCCTTGTTCATTGTCCGGCCAACTGTATGCCTTTACCGGGCTAAGCCCGGAATCGGTCAAACAGTTTGTGGAGAGGGGGGCGACCGACTCGGAGTTTGCCGACTGGCTGGTTGCGCAATCGAAGGTGAAGGATCGGATGGAGATCATCCGGTGGAATAACAAGATGCGGGCGCTGCGGCTCTGCGATTTGGATGACCACGGCCAGGAGTATCTGGAAGCCTACATTGAAGAAAACGTCCCCAAGCATCGTCCGGTTTATGTTTGGTTTGATGTGTATGATTTGGAGGAGGATCGTTTTTGATTTTTGTAGGGGGGCGGGGGGCGCCCCTGGCGAAGAATAGAGAAAGGGGTGTATGAAGGCGATTCGCATATATCAATTCGGCGGCCCGGAGGTTCTGAAGCTGGAGGAGCTTCCCGACCTGCAACCCGGTCGGGGAGAGCTGCTCGTCCGGATCAAGGCGATCGGCGTTAATCCGGTCGATACCTACCGCCGCGCCGGATCGAACCCCGATCTTACATTGCCGTACACTCCCGGATCGGATGCCGCCGGGGTCGTCGAAGCGGTCGGGGAGGGGGTCCGCCAGTTCAGCGCGGGAGATCGGGTCTACACCGCCGGGACCCTCACCGGCGCCTACGCCGAGGCGGCGCTCTGTGAGGAGACGCAGCTTCATCCCCTGCCGAAGCAGATCTCCTTCGAACAGGGAGCGGCGATCGGCGTCCCCTACGCCACCGCCTATCGCGCCCTCTTTCAGAAAGCGCGGGCCGTTCCGGGGGAGACGGTGCTGATCCACGGCGCGACCGGCGGGGTGGGGCTGGCCGCCGTCCAATTGGCCCGCGCGGCGGGCATGGTCGTGATCGGAACCGGCGGAACCCCCAAAGGCCGGGATCTGGTATCGGAGCAAGGGGCGCATCATGTCCTCGATCATCACGCGCCGGGTTATCTCGATCAGGTCCGCCCGCTGACCGAAGGGCGCGGGGCCGATCTGGTCCTGGAGATGCTGGCCAATGTGAATCTTGGGAAAGATCTCAGGGCCGTCGCCGAGGGGGGGCGGGTGGTCGTCATCGGCAGCCGGGGACCGGTGGAGATCAACCCGCGCGATGCGATGAACGAGGAGGTGACGATTCTCGGGATGCTTCTCTTCAACGCGACGGCAAAAGAGATGGCGAGCATCCATGCGGCGCTCGGGGCGGGGCTTACGAACGGAACGCTTCGCCCGGTGATCGGGCGGAGATTTCCCCTGGCAGAAGCGGTGCAGGCGCATCAGGCGGTGATGGCGCCGGGGACGTATGGTAAGATTATTTTGATCCCTTAGGAAAGGAGAGGAAAACGGAATGCCGGATGGAGAGGAGAACCGCCCCTTCGGGGAGGTCGATCGTCAGAAGCTCATCGAGGTGAACGACGCGCTGCGCGGACTTCATAAAGTGCTCATCGGCACCGTCCGGAGCGAATATGAGCGGGAGCATGGCCCCATCGCCGGCTCCGGCGCCCTTCTCCGTTTATTGATGGAAGATCCTTTTTTCTCATGGCTCCGTCCGATGTCGAAAGCGATGGTCGAGATGGACGAGCTTCTCGAAGAGGCGATGCCGTTGGAGCCGATCCGGATCGCGGGTCTTCGCGAGCGGATCGAGGGGATGATCGCCTCGCCCCGCTACCTGAACCTCCTTCAATCGAGCCCCGAAGTGGTGATGAGCCACACGGCGCTCCGCAAGGCGCTGGGGGAGCTGCGATAAGTAGGGGCGCATCCATTGCGCCCGTTGGGTGGGCATCATGAATCATGCCCCTACATAAACCACGCAACAAATATTTCTGCGTTTGTATTAGATCCGTCGTTTGCTTATCAATGCTTCTGTACAATAAAGACATACCAAATCCGGCTCGTTGATCATAAATCTGTGTCGGATTATCCTTCCATTGTCTTCGCCCCTTCACCAGAGTTACTGCTGAAATAGCCCCCTTTGCTTTTAAAGAGTGACCCTCAAATAGTCGCCTTTCTTTCCTCAAACTCAACAACCGGCCGTAGCCCTTCCATCGAAATACTCCCTTTGAACTACATAGACACAACCTCCCCAAACACGATATCTTGAATTAAGGGAGGGTGTGGAGCGAACCGGATGGAGAGTAAGTAGATGATTCTGATCGATTTATTCGTGGCGTTCGTCATCGGTCTGATTTTGACCCTGATCTTCTGGCCGCGGTTCCGGGCGTCGGGTTCCTGGTCGAACTGGGCCGGATTGGCCGGGTTTCTCTGGTTCTTCATCTTGGTTTTTCTGGCCTCCTGGCTTGGCGGCGTCTGGATCGCCCCGGTAGGGCCGCGTGTCTGGGGGATCTACTTTTTTCCTTTCTTGCTGATGGGACTTCTTTTCGCGTTGCTCCTGGCGGCGACCGCTCCGATCCGCCCGCCCCGCGCGCGGCGTCAAACGCTGGCGGAGGCGCGGGAGGAGCCGACCGTCGAGGAGGGGACGTTCGTTGTTCTGAATTTCTTTTATTGGATTCTGTTGATCGCCCTCCTCATATCGATTCTGGCGCGCTACGGCGCGTGATCGCGGGAGGCCTCGGATTGAAAAGAGGCCTTCCCTGCACCTCGTGTACTCACGATAGGAGGTGAAATGTTCGGTAAAAGAATTACTCTCTTTAAACTCTTCGGTTTTGCGGTCCATGTCGATCTCAGCTGGATCGTTATCGCCGTGTTGGTCACCTGGTCGCTGGCGGCCGGTCTCTTTCCGTTTCAGTTTCCGGGCCTCTCGACGGGGACTTATTGGTTGATGGGGATCGCCGGATCGCTGGGGCTCTTCGGGTCGATTATATTTCACGAAATGAGCCACTCTCTTGTCGCCCGCCGGTTCGGGATTCCGATGAAGGGGATCACCCTTTTTATTTTCGGCGGGGTGGCGGAGATGGACGATGAGCCGCCGAGTCCGAAGGCGGAGTTCTCGATGGCGATCGCCGGGCCCCTCTCCAGCTTCTTCCTAGCGGCCCTATTTTACGGCCTCTATATCGTGGGGATGCAGGGGGGATGGCCGATGACCTTCAACGGGGTGATCGGCTACCTCGGTGTCATCAACGCCATCCTGGCGGTCTTCAACCTGGTTCCCGCCTTTCCCCTCGACGGAGGACGGGTCTTCCGATCGATCTTGTGGGGATGGCGGAACGACATCCGATGGGCGACGCGGATCTCTTCAACGTTCGGCTCCGCCTTTGGGCTCTTTCTAATCTTCATCGGGGTTCTCAATGCCCTTCGGGGGAATTTTATCGGGGGGGTCTGGCAGTTCCTGATCGGAATGTTCCTGCGGGAGGCGGCCCGGATGTCGTATCAACAGCTCCTTGCCCGCCAGGCGCTGGAAGGAGAGCCGGTCCGCCGCTTCATGAAGAGCGATCCGGTGACGGTTTCTCCCGCCACGTCGCTGGCGCAGCTGGTCGATGATTACATCTACCGCCACCAACACAAAATGTTTCCGGTGGTTCAGAACGACGCCCTGGTCGGCTGCATCGATCTCGATCAGGTGAAGGAGATTCCTCGGAATGAATGGGCCTATCGGACGGTCGGCGAGGTGGCGAAGACATGCGCCGTCGAGAACACGATCTCTCCCGATGCCGATGCCGTGAAGGCCCTCTCGAAGATGAGCCGGATGGGCCGCAGCCGGCTGCTGGTGGTGGAAGACGGGCGGCTGGCAGGGGTCCTTTCGTTGAAAGACCTTCTCCATTTTCTCTCGCTCAAGATCGAGCTGGAAAACGGCGAGAAACCGGGGCGCCGACCTGAGATCCCGGAGAGAGAGGAAGAGCGGAGAAAGGCGGCGTAGTCTCTCTCAAGAGGGAGGAGTGACCCCTTTATAGGTCGGTGACGCGGCCGGAAGGGCGGGTGCTGTCTTCCCCTCCTCCCAAAGCCGTTTCTCGATCGCCGCCAGAAGCGGGCCGAGGCTCTCCGGCTGGAGCGCCGAGATGGCGATCGCGCCCCCGTACCGCTCGCAAAGGGTCGCCACCGTTTTCGGATGAATCCGGTCCTTCTTGTTGAAGACAAGGAGCTGCGGCGTGTTTTCCAAACCCAGCTCGGTCAGGATTTTCTGGACGGTCTGCATGTGTTGCTCGAAATGAGGGTTGCTGATATCGATCAGGTGGATCAACAGATGCGCATCGCGCAGCTCATCGAGGGTCGATCGAAACGCGCCGAGCAGATCGGGCGGAAGCGACTGGATGAAGCCGACGGTGTCGGTGATGATCACCTCCCGCTCGCGCGGAAAACGAAGACGGCGGGTCGACGTATCGAGGGTCGCAAAGAGAAGGTCTTCGGTCTGAACGTCGCTCTTCGTCAGGGCGTTGAGCAGGGTTGATTTTCCGGCGTTGGTGTAGCCGACGATCGAGAGGATCGGGATCGAATGGGCCACCCGCCGCACCCGCCGCCGCGCCCGCGCCTCGGCCAAAGATTCCAATTCCCGCTCCAGCCGCGCAATCCGATCGCGCGCCCGTCGGCGGTCGACCTCCAGCCGCGTCTCTCCCGGTCCTCTTCCGCCGATGCCGCCGGTGAGGCGAGACAACGCCGTGCTCCGCTCGGCGAGCCGCGGGAGGCGGTATCGAAGCTGCGCCAGCTCCACCTGGACTTTCGCTTCCCGGGTCTGCGCCCGCTGGGCGAAGATGTCGAGGATCAACTGGGTCCGGTCGAGCACCTTCATTTCGGTGACCTCGCCGATCGCCTTTACCTGAAGCGGGGTGAGATTTTGGTCAAAAATCAAAAGATCGGCCCGCTGTTGGAGCGCCTTCATCACCACCTCTTTGAGTTTCCCCTCGCCGAGGAGAAATTTGGGGTGAAAGCTCTTCGGACGCTGGTGGATCCGATCGATCGGGACCAGCCGGGCGGAGCGGGCAAGCTCCGCGAGCTCATCCATCGAGGCCTCCTGATCGATCCGGGGTTGATTCGAAACGCTGATCAGGATCGCCTTCTCCTTCCGGCCGTCGACGGCGCGCGTCCTCTCCCCCGAGTCAAACTCCGCTTCAAGGGCGGAAAGGAACGATCTCAACGGCAGGTTCAATTGATGGATCGAGACCGGCGGATGGATCTCATAGATCTTTTCATCCGGATTGGGCGGAAGAAGGTGGGCCAGGTAGACCGTGCCCGGAAGCCCCTCCTGAACCACCCCGACGGCGGCGATCAGATCGAGCCGAAGGAGGGCGAGGTCGGTCAGATCGTCTTCATTCAACGGCTCGTTCTTCAGATGGGTATGAACGAGGCGCACCCCCCGGAGCCCCCGCTTCCCGAAGCGAAGCCCGGTCAGATCGGGGATCTCGATCTCCCGCTCGTTTCCGACGAGGACGGTATAGATCTCCCCCTCCCGTCCCGCCAAGATGCCGATTTGTCTTCCGATTTCGAAGGAAAGGGCCGTCATCAGCCGCGCAATGTCGGAGGTGACGACCTGGTCTGATTTGATTTTCCGTCGGCCGATCTGTTCCAGCCGTTTGATCTGCTGCGGTTTCAAGCCGCTCGTCGTGCCGTAAATATTCGTTGGGGCCTCCTTTTCGAACTTGAACACGCACGCGCGTCGCATTCCTCGCAGCGAAGGTTAGACGCGCGAATACAAATAGAGTTTTCCATCCTTTCGGGTCGAAGATTCCCCGCAGCTTGCTGCGGGGAATCTTCAATTTAATATAACATTTTTCTTTTTCCAAATCGATTGGTATAATAGGCCCCTTGTTAAAAGAGGAGGCCTTATTGCGGTTGACCAGACAATTGTTCTTCGTGGGGGGTGTCATCTTTTTTTCCATGTGGGTCGGCCTCAGCGGCTGTCGGCGACCGGAAAATCAGCGGCCGGCCAATCCGCTTCCGCCGGTCGAGTTGGTCTGGAGCACGACCGGGGAGAATGCCACCTTCTCCCGATACGGCTCGGCGCTGGCGACAGGAGATGTCAACAATGACGGCTTCCCCGATCTTCTGGTGGCGGCCAACTCCTTCAATACCGGCCGGGCCGATGCGGGGAAGGTCTACCTGCATCTGGGAACCGCTTCGGGGCTGTCCGAAACGCCTGCCTGGAGCAGCAGCGGCGACAATATCGAAGGGGCCTACTTCGGCGCCTCGCTCGCGTTGGCCGATCTGAACGGGGACGGTTTTGCCGATGCCGTCATCGGAGCAAGCAATTACCGCAAGGGGGAGAAGGGGGCCTTCACCGGACGGGTCTATGTTTATCCCGGAAGCGCTGCGGGGCTTTCGGATCAGCCGATCTGGGCCTTATCGGGCGATGAGCAGACGGGGGCTTTCTTCGGGGCTTCGGTCGCCTCGGCCGGGGATGTGAACGGAGACGGCTTTACCGATCTACTGGTCGGGGCAAGCGGTTATGCCGACAAAGATCTCTCCGTCGGAAAGGCCTATCTTTACATGGGGGGGGAGGAAGGGCCTTCCCAAAAGCCGGCCTGGACCGCGATGGGGGACCATGCCCCCGGCTCCGGGTACGGTCTTATCGTCAAAGGGGCGGGGGATATCAATCACGATCATTATGACGACATCCTTGTCGCCGCCCCCCGCCTCACCGGAAAGGTCTTCCTCTATCAGGGCTCTTCGCGGGGTCCGTCCGAATTTCCGGTCTGGAGCTCCTCCGGCGACAACCAGGGGGGGGCGGCATTCGGTCTCGGGATCGCGCCGCTCGATGTGAATGGGGACCGCTTTCGCGATCTGGCGATCGGCGCTTATTTCCAGGACACCCCCGGCCATACCGATGCCGGAAAAGCATTCCTCTTTCTCGGGTCCGCGTTCGGGATGTCGAAGAAGCCGGACTGGAGTTCTTCCGGAGAAAACCTGATCGATGCCAAATTTGCGACGAGCATCACGGCGCTCGGTGACGTCAATCACGACGGCTACGACGATCTCCTCATCGGCTCGAAGCAGAAAGAGAATGACCAGATCCAATCGGGCAAGGTCTTTCTCTATCTTGGCGGCCCCAAAGGCTTCGGAGAAAAAGCGGCCTGGACCGCCGACGGTGAAAATCAACAGCAGGCCCTCTTCGGCGAGGCGGCGGCCCCGATTCGATCGAAAGCGTTCAACGGGTTTGTCGTCAGCGCGCCGACCTATTCCGCGGCGGAAGATCTGGAGCGGACGGGGAAGATTTATCTCTATCGCGTCCAATCCGCCAAGTCTTCTCCTTAAACTTTAGCAGCCGGCGGGCCTCTCCCATCCATATGAACCAATTTGCATACTCTCCGCAATGTTCATCAGCGTGAAGAAAGTTGCACGCGCCTCTTTCGAGGCAAATCGTTCCGATCGAATGATTCAACGCACCCTCCAGATTTGAATCTCTATTCATTACAAGCGATTCTCCGTTCTTGACCTAGAGGCACCCCTCTTGCATCCCTTCTTATATCGGTGCGGTTGCGCGGATCCTCGATGGGAGCGAAACAGTTGAAGGGGGTGATCATCCTTCTGATGGTTATCCTGGCTCCGGATATTGTCACGGCGGCCGCCGTGACTTCCGGACAATCGGGTCCCTGGTCTTCACCGGCGACATGGGTCGGCGGCGTCGTTCCGGGCGACGGGGATGAAGTGGTGATCGCCGACGGCCATGCCGTCGAGATTGATCGGGACATCGGGAGCGAGGGGCTCGGATTGAAAATGCTCCGCGTCGGAACCCACAACGGCTCGGCGGCGAGGCTCTTCTTCGACGGGCGCAACCGATCCGGTGCGGTGACCCTCCGATTCGCGAGCCGCGGAAAAGACCGGGGAGTCGATGCCTTCGGCATTCACTTTTGGGGAAGCGTCGACCTGCAGGGGACCCTGGAGCACCCCCTGGTGATCGAGCCGGTTGTTCAGGATGGAAGTGCGGTGACGTTCATTCAAAAAGATCCGGGCAGCAGCCGCGTCGACCTGATTCTTCGCGACGTCATCCTCCGGCGGGCCGGCGATGAGCAGAGCGCCGGGATCGACGTCCGGGGGGCGAGCCGCACCGGAGAGCGGGTGATTATCGAAGGGAACCGCTTCGAGGGGTCGGGTCCGATTCAACTCGCCGGCGCCGACGGCGGCGGCGCGACGATCTCCCTGAGCCGAAACGAGGCGGTCGATCATCGGGGATCGTTCGTCCAATTTCGGGCCGGGCGAAATCTGCTGATCGATAAAAACCGGATCACCCTCGCTGCTTTTCCCGCCGGGGCGCCGGGACAGGCGGTCATCGACGGCACCCAGGGAGACGGGGTCGGAGGGGGGATTCGGATCGAGGAGAACACGATCCTCGGCACGATCGACGCCGAAAGCGCGATCCACCCGCGCCGGTATGCGATTTGGCTCAACGGTTTCCCGGACTCTGTCGTGGCCGGTAACCGGGTCGCCGCCTGGGGGGTCTCCTACGGGTTCGAAGAGGGGGTCGCCGTTTTGGGGGGCGCGGGCCGGGGGGGGAATACCCGGATCGACCGGAACAACATCTCCGGCACGATTCACGGCGTCGGCATTCATACCGTTCGGACCGACAACAGCGGCATCGAAGTGACCCGGAACCGGATCTTCGACAACCGCAACGAACATATCTTTATCTCGGAGGGGCATCAGATCCGGATCGTCAACAACCTCCTCTACGGAACGCTTCACAGCGGCCAGGCCGGCATCCTCCTCTACAACACCGATCAGGTCGAGATCGTCCACAACACGCTCGATGGGACCCCTTCGATCTCCACCGCGGGAATCGCCATCGGAAATCAGGGAATCGGCGTTTCGCACGGCGTCGTCATCAAGAACAACATCCTGACCCGTTGGAACAAAGCGATCCAGAACCGGCCGGCCGGGAACACCTTCCGGGAGGCGGCCTACAACCTCTTTTTCGAGAATGTGAAAAATTATGATCTCGAGCCGATCGACGGGGCGGGAGCCGGCGATGTTCTCGGCGATCCGAAGTATGTCGACCGCTCTTCCAGCGACTATCATCTCCAAACCGGCTCGGCGGCGATCGACCGGGCCGATCCGGCCGGCGCGCCGGCGGAGGATATCAACGGGCAGGCGCGCCCGGCCGGCGCCGGATTCGACATCGGCGCCGACGAGTACCGGGAGCCGGCATCCGCCGATTTGGCGGCGGCGGTCGGCGCCTCCCCCGAGCGGGTGATCGTCGGCGGTCGGCTGACCTATGTCGTCACCGTGACGAATCATGGCCCCGCCATGGCGAATGAAGTGGCGGCGACCGTCACCCTCCCTTCGGAGATCGCCCTCCTTTCCATTCAGACCGATCGAGGAAGCTGCGATCCGGGGGGGATCTGCCCTCTCGGGGAATTGGAGAGCGCCGAACAAGCGGTCATCACCGTCGAGACGACGGCCGTCGCGGCCGGCCTCCTCAACGCGACGGCTCGGGTCGCCGGACGGGAAGTCGACCCCGACGCCGGCAACAACACCGCTTCGGCGGAAGCGGCGGCGGTTTCGGGCGGCGACGGCGGCGGGGGAGGACCGCCCATTCCGTCCCCTTCTCCCCCTTCTCCTCCTCCTTCCGACTCGACCGGTTCGTCCCGATACGGATTCGGTTGCGGGGCGGTTCAGCCGGTCTCCGGCGACCGGGGTTTTCGCCGATCCGATCTGGGCGATCTCCTTCTCCTTGCATGGCCGCTGTTCTTCCTTCTTTTCAGAAGATCGAAAAGGTTGTTCTCTCTGCTTCCCCGGAATGCGGTATGGGTCGGAGGCCTTCTCCTGATTCTCCTTCCGCTCGAAGCGGGAGGGGCGACGATCACGTCGACCCAGAGCGGTCCCTGGTCATCGACATCGACGTGGGCCGGAGGCCGTGTGCCGGGGGACGGAGATGAGGTGATCATCGCCGACGGACACAGGGTTCAGATCGACCGGGACATCGGCACGAGCGCTCAGGGATTGAGGATGCTCCGGGTCGGCACCCGCAACGGATCCGACGCGGTATTGAAATACGACGGCGCCGCGGCGGCGCGGGGGTACACGATCGTCTTCGGAAGCACCGGAAAGGTGGAGGGCCAGGACGCGTTCGGGATTCGGTTTTTCGGAACGGTCGATCTGCAAGGATCGGCGGCGAAGCCGCTGGTCTTGGAGCCGAGATTCAAAGACGGCCGGGCGATTACGTTCATCCGCAAGGAGGGGGCGAGCACCGAGGTCGATCTGACGCTGCGCGGTCTCACCTTCCGATTTTTAGGGGATGGGGAGCGCGCCGGGATCGATGCCTCAAATGGGTCGCGGATCGCCATCAGCGAGAACACGTTCGAGCAGTCGGGCTTCATCCAACTGGCCAGCGCGAATGGGACGGCCGGAGCGGGGAATACCAGACCGGTGCTTGTGAGCGGAAACACGGCGGCCGGACAGAAGGGGTCGTTTGTGCAGTTCCGCGCCGCCCGCGGGATCGACATTCTCCAAAATCAGGTCACGATGGACTCCTTCCCGGCCGGCGCGCCGGGCCAGGCGATCATCGACAGCATCGAGGGTGATGGAGTCGGGACCGATATCCTGATCGAGGGGAATATCCTCATTAGCACGATCGATGCCGAAAACCCCACGCGCCGCCTCTTCGGGATCTGGTTGTCCGGGGTGACCGACTCCATCATCCGTGGAAATCGGATCTCGGCCCAGGGGGTCGCCTATGGATATGAAGAGGGGATCTCGATTCTCGGAGAGGGAAACAGCGCAAGGGATAATCGTGTAGAGGGAAACATCATTTCAAATACGATCCATGGGATCGGCATCCATACCGGCCGGTCGGGCAATCCGGGGATCATCCTTACCCGGAATGAGATTTTCAACAACCGGAACGAGCATATCTTTATCTCCAGCGGTTATCAGATCGAGATCGTCAACAACATCATGTATGGGCCGCTTCATTCGGGTCAGGCGGGGATTCTCCTCTATAACACCGATCAGGCGAAGGTGGTGAACAATACCCTGGATGGAACGCCGGAGGTCTCCACCGCCGGGATCGCCATCGGCAACGCGGGGATCGCGACCTCTTTTAATGTGGTCATCAAGAACAATATTTTGACCCGGTGGAACAAGGCGATTCAGAACAGGGACAGCGGCAACAGCTTCAGGGAGATCGGCTACAATCTTTTCTTCGAGAATGTCAACGATATCGACGACCTGGCCTCCAACGCGGGCTCCCAAATCCCGAGCGATCGGACCGGCGATCTCTTCACCTCTCCGGGATATGTCGATGCCGCGTCGCGAAAATATCACCTCCTGGCCGGATCGTCGGCGATCGATCGGGCCGCCGCCTCGAACGCGCCGGAGGTCGATTTCGACGGGCAGGCCCGACCCTTCGGAGGGGGCATTGATATCGGCGCCGACGAAGCCTCTTCCGATGCGCCGCTCCCCCCCTGTTCGGGATCGGGGTGCGGCGGGGGAGATGGCAGCGGCAACCCGACCGCCTCTTCCGAGGGGGAAAATTCGGGGGGATTCGGGTGCGGGGCCATTCAGTCCCGCGCTCCGAGAAAAACGTTCGATCGATCCCATCTGGGTGACCTGCTTCTTCTTTCCGTCCCGTTCTTTTACTTTCTTTTCATGAGAAGCGCGGCTCATCCTGTCAGACGGAGGGGTACATAAAGAGGCCATGGGTGAGGATGAGCCGATTGGAGGGCCTTCCGTTCAATGTGAACTTTGGGGGAGAAAGGAAACATCACGTTATGAAAAAGCAACCGTTCTGGATTTTGACAATGATCCTTTTGATTTTGCCCCAGCTCGGCTGGGCTCAGGAAGACGGGCGGATCGAGAACACCTTTGGAATCGGTCCTCGCGCCGGTTATTACAAGAGTAAAGATGCCGACGAGGGGGCCTGGTACGGCGGCGTGCAGGCGCGGTTTCGTCTCGGAGAGGTCATCGGCCTCGAATTGGCGGCCGACTACCGCTCGGAGGAAACCTTCGAGGTGGACGCGCCCGGGTTCTCAGGGGAGATCAACCAGCGCTCCTACCCGGTGACGGCGTCGCTTCTGGTTTTTCTGCCGGTCCTTCCCCATTTTTCTCCATACATCGTGGGGGGGGGAGGCATCTATTATACCAAGATCGATTTCTCGGACAGCATCGAGGACCTCGGGTTTGAAGACCGGACCGAGCGGCCCTGGGGCTGGCACGTCGGCGGCGGGTTGGAGGTCCCGTTCACCGAGACCGTGGCGATCAACGCCGACGTTCGTTATATCTTCATGGATCCGGAGTTCGGCGATGAGGGCGGTACCGATCTCGACGAGGACCGATCGGTCGACGGCTGGGTCGGCACCGCGGCCCTGATGTTCTACTTCTAGCGTTCATCCCCCCTCCCACCTCATCGAAGGGGCCGGCTTTGCTTCGGCAGGGTCGGCCCCTCCTTCCTCCAGCCAATTGCAAACTGATCGATCGGAAGGAACAATCCCTATTCCCGATTTCAAAGAAACCGTCTGGTTTTTATCCGGAGGGTGTGGTGGAGAGGGTGGAAGCTAACTCCGTTTGATTACCGCGAAAATACCCCAGACGATCAACACCAGGAGGACAAGGTTCAGGAGCATGCCGAAGAGCATTGATGGCCCCTTTCGTTTAAAGGTGAGGGTGATTTTAGGGTGATTGTAGAACGGGAGGGGGAGATTTTGCAAGCGCTGAAAAGGGCTATATGAAGACAATCGTTTTGTTTCCGTGAACAAGGACCCGGTCTTCGACGTGCCAGGTGACGGCGCGGGTCAGCACCGTTCGTTCGACGTAGCGGCCGATGCGCCGGAGATCTTCGACCTCCTTGCGGTGATCGACCCGCTCGACGTCCTGCTCGATGATCGGGCCGGCGTCCAGCTCCTCCGTGACGTAGTGGGCGGTGGCGCCGATCAACTTGACCCCCCGCTCATACGCCCTCGCGTAGGGATCGGCGCCGACGAAGGCGGGGAGGAAGCTGTGATGGATGTTGATGATCCGGTTCGGATAATGTTTGATGAAGCCGGGGGTGATGATCTGCATGTAGCGCGCGAGGACCACCAGATCGACCTTTCCCTCCATCAAGGCAAGCTGCTTCCGCTCCGCCTCCTCTTTCCGGCTCTTATCGACCGGGACATAATGAAACGGAATCCCCCACGTCGCTACGGTCTGCTCCAGGTCGGGGTGATTGGAGAGAACCATCGCGATCTCGGCCCTCAGATCGCCCGCCCGCCGGTGCCAGAGGAGCTCGAAGAGGGCGTGTTCCGCCTTTGAGACAAAAATCGCCAGCCGCTTCACCCGCCCCGCATACGCGAGCCGCCACGCCATCTCGAATGTGGCGGCGATCTGAGAGAAGGCCCGCTCCAACGCCGGGCCGCGCTGCTCCAGTCCCGAAAGCTGAAACTCCACCCGCATAAAGAAGATCCCGCCGGTCGGATCGGTCGAGTGTTGATCGGAATCGATGATGTTGGCCTCTTGCTCGAAGAGAAAGCGGGAGACGGCGGCGACGATCCCCGGCCGGTCGGGGCAAGAGATCAACAGCCGGCCGATGTCGCCGTAACCGTCCGAGATCGGCGGCCAGAAAGAATGGAGGGGTTGTTTTTGGTCCATCCGGGCCTCAATGATGGAAAATGGAAATCGATGTGATGCCAGCGGATCATAGGTTACCAGAAAAAATGGTCGGAGACCAGAAAGAAGAATCGCGACGCTTGGAAGGTAAACGGAATGTAAACGAAATGTAAAGAGAGATACAGATCGAGGTTTAAAAAAAGGTTAAGCTAGACCCAACTTCCGAACTCGCCGCGGCGTTTTATCCGGCGGCATGACCGACGGACGTTCACAACGACTTGCAGATGAGGATCTTTCAGAGGGAGGGTGAGATGGGGTTGAAGTTTGAGACGTTGGGGAATGCCACATTGCAGCTGTTTGAAGAGGGGAGGCCGGTCCTTGCCACCGATCCATGGCTGAAGGGGACCGCTTATTTCGGGAGCTGGGGGCTGGATCACCCGCTGACGGAAACGCAAATCCGGAACGTCGTCCAGTCGCCGTATCTCTGGATTTCTCACGGCCATCCCGATCACCTCCATCCCGAATCGATCGAGATGCTCTCGCGGAAGTCGCTTATCCTGCTGCCGAATCACTATCACCCGGAGATCCGAGAGTCGCTTGAGTCGAAAGGTTTTCGGGTCGAAGTGCTGCGATTCAAGGCGTGGACGCGGCTCACCCCGACGGTCCGTGTGATGTGCCTGGAGAATATGAATCAAGACGCCATTTTAATCGTCGAGGCGGGGGACGCGCTGATCGTCAATC
Organism: Candidatus Manganitrophus noduliformans; assembly: GCF_012184425.1. Taxonomy (NCBI): domain Bacteria; kingdom Pseudomonadati; phylum Nitrospirota; class Nitrospiria; order Candidatus Troglogloeales; family Candidatus Manganitrophaceae; genus Candidatus Manganitrophus; species Candidatus Manganitrophus noduliformans. Next base: position 1,002,400 of record NZ_VTOW01000002.1, on the reverse strand, counting down.
TCAACGATTCCCCGTTGCACGGCGAGGGACCCTTCCTGAAGACGTTGATCGCCTCCTATAAAAAGTCGTTTCTTCTGGCCCTCTGCAGCATCGACGCCGACATGATCAACATTGTCGGCGGACGGGGAGAGTCGCTCGCCCCCCCTCGTTACGAGTCAAAACGGAGCGCCGTTTGGGAGCTGGGGGACCTTTGCGCCTTTCTGAATGTGAGCCATTTCTGCTGCTTCTCCTCGCAACACCTCTATGTCCGTCCCGATTCGATCTGGGCGAATCCTTACCGGATCGGCTGGGAAGAGATGCAACGCCACTGGAATGCCCCCGAGACGAAGTTGATCGAGCCGTTCGTCACCGTCGACCTAACCGACGGTTCGGTCACGCCGAATCATCCGGCCCACCGGCCCGACCTGAGTTCGATCTCCACGGAGACCGGCGAGGATGACTGGAATGAAAAGATGTCGAAAGGGGATTGGGAGGCGCTGGAGCGGTTCGTCCGCCGCTTTCGGCTCCTCAAGCGCCACGTCGATTTTATCCGGTTTACCGTCGCCGGGGAGGCGCGGACCTTTTACATCGATCCTCGGCGTGCGAGGGGCGGGAAGGATCGGCGGGGAATCCATTTTATCGCCCCGCGGAACTCTCTGATGAAAGCGGTGGAGTACGGCTACTTCGACGATCTTCTGATCGGAAATTTCATGAAAACCGAGCTGATCAACACCCGCCTCTATCCTCACTTTACGCCGATCGTGGCGAAGCTCGGCGGGAATGCGAAGGTCTTCACCCCCCGCGAGCTCTGGCGGTTTCGCGCCCATTACTTCCGGCTCTCTCCGCGAGCCTACATCGCGCACCATCTGCAAATGCAGTGGGTTTATCAGTGGAAGCCGCGGCTGCGCGGCGCGCTGAAAGAGGCGGGCCTTCTCGATACGGCCAAGCGGGCGATGCGCCGGGCGCTCGGTCTCCCCATGCTGCCGGCGAAGGCCGATCCGGAACCGCTCGGGGAGACGCGATTGCGCGGAACCGACCCGGGGCTTATCCGCCCGAAAGCGGATCGATGAAACCGACCTGCGCCGATGTTGTCTTCGTGTAGGGGGGTGAAAGGATGGGAGGGTGCGGCTTATCGCGGCTTTCTTTTTAGAATGTCCGCGAGGCGACGCTTGGGAGGCTGGGCCCGATGGCTTTGATACCGGAGGCGCGTTCCATGTGTGAGGGAGAGGGCGATTTCTTCGGCGGCTAATTCCTTCGGAAAGTAGGTGCCGGAGACCTTGGCCCCGTTCAGGCTCGCTCCTTCCAGGTTGGTTTGGGATAAATCGGCGCCGCGCAGATCGGTCTGGAGAAAATAGCTGCCGCTGAGATCGAGCCCTTTCAGATCGACCTCGCGCAGGTCAAGCCCGCCGAGGTCGGAATCGGTGAGATCCATCTTCTCTCCTTTGCGTTTTCTTGCGTTGAACTCGTCGATACGGCCTTCCCGCAAGAGGCGATAGAGGGGATCTCGGTTGTCATTGATCGGTTTTAGCGACAAGCGCGACGTCTCCTTCCAGGGCCGGAACCCCGGTTTCCATCGAGACGATCCCTGTGAGAGGGATCCTTCTAATATAGAGAAGTATACTCCCGATTTTAAAAACTGGGATACGGCCCCTTCTACCGATTTCATCTCAGGCCGCTCATGGAGGCTTTATGCGGTCATTACACGAACCCTCCGGCGCAGTGTCCGGAGGCCCAGGCCCACTGGAAGTTATATCCCCCCAGCCAGCCGGTCACATCGACAACCTCGCCGATAAAATAAAGCCCTTTCACCTCTTTGGCCTCGAAACTTTTGGACGAGAGCGCGTCGGTATCGACCCCCCCCTTGGTGACCTCCGCCAGGCGATAGCCGCCGGTCCCGGCGGGGATGATCCGCCATTGCTGAAAGCGGGCGGCGATCGCCGCGATTTCTTTCGGCGTGTATCGGCCGACCGGCTTGTTTCCTCCCGACACTCCCAGCCACTGTTCGGCCAGGCGTTTGGTCAGCCGCTCGCCGATCAGGTTTTTCAGCTCCGCCTTCGGCCGCTCCTTCTGCCACTGTTTGATTGTTTCGGTCAGATCAAGATCGGGGAAAAGATTGATCGTCACCGGATCGCCCGGCTCCCAGTAGTTTGAAATTTGCAAAATGGCGGGGCCGCTTAATCCGTGGTGGGTAAAAAGGATCGCCTCCCGAAAGGTTTGGTCGCGGCAGGAGACCCGCGCTTCCGCGGCGGTTCCGGAGAGGCCGTCGATCTCCTCCAAATCGCGGGGGCTCAGGGTCAAGGAGACGAGGCCGGGCCGGCAGGGCAAGACGGGGAGGCCGAACTGCGTCGCCACCCGGTATCCGAAGTCGGTTGCTCCGATCTTCGGGATCGACAGCCCCCCCGTGGCGATCACCAGCGATTGGCTCTCGTAGCCTCCGAGGCTGGTTTGAAGGGTAAAACGATTGGGTCCGATGCGTTGCCGCGCGATTTTTTCAACCGAGCAGTTCGTCCGAATCTGCACCCCGCCGAGGCGGCACTCTTCCAGCAGCAGGTGGACGATCGCCGTCGCTTTCCCGTCGCAGAAGAGCTGCCCCAATTTTTTCTCGTGATAGGGGATGCCATGTTTTTCGACCAGCGCGATAAAGTCGGCCGGCCCATAGCGGCTGAGGGCTGATTTGCAGAAGTGAGGGTTGGCGGAGAGGTAATGGTCCGCCTCCACATGCAAGTTGGTGAAGTTGCAGCGTCCCCCGCCGGAGATCAAGATTTTCTTTCCGACGCGGTCGGCCCGTTCCAAAAGCAGAACCCGCCGTCCCCGCTGGCCCGCGGTCAAGGCGCACATCAGCCCCGCGGCGCCGCCGCCGATAACGATGACATCGAATTGTTCCGAAACATTCATAGAAGGTTCAAAATGGGAAAGGATGATGTTTGTAGGGGCGGACCTGTGTGTCCGCCCGCATTGATGATTTTGATTTTTGCTTGTAGAGACGTCCCGCCGGGACGTCTCTGCGCCAGGGCAGGCGGGGTCCCCAAAGAGCAGGCTCTTTGGGGTAGAGACACGGGGGCCTGCCCTATGAATCGATCAATCCCAAAACATTCTCGGGGGGGCGGCCGAGCACCGCTTTTTGAGGGGTGATGACGATCGGCCGTTCGATCAAGATCGGGTTTTCCGCCATCAGCTTGATCCACTCGGCATCCGACCGTTTGTCTGAGGCCTTGATGCCCAATTCTCCCGCGACCGGCTCTTTGAACCGGATCAGTTGCTTCGGCTCCATCCCCAGCTTCTTCAAAATGACCGAAAGCTCTTTTTGCGTCGGCGGGGTTTGGAGGTAGAGAATGATGTCCGGCTCGATCCCTTCCTCATTGAGAAGCTTAAGGGTTTCGCGGCTCTTGCTGCATTTGGGGTTGTGAAAGATTGAGATGTTCATGGCTTACTCCAAGAAAGGGAAAATTTATTATCTAAGATTTATCTTTTCTCGCTATAGAAAAGTCCATTCTAAGACGGCAATTTATAATCCAATCCTCTCGCTAAGTCAACTTGCTCAAAACCGCACCCGCACCCGGTACTGCAGTTTCTCCTCCTTGTCCTTCCCCACCGGCACATCGAACTGGACGGTGTGCGCCTCCACCTTCGTATAGTCGTGTGTCGTCTTCAAAATTTCCCAGTCGCCGGGGATCGGTTCGATTACGCTGATGGTGACGGAAGTCTCTTTATGGTTCCGCAGGGAGACCTCGAAGGCGACCTCATAGGTATCCCAAGAGACCTTTTTCCACTCGGTCTGCTTCCGCTCGGCGACGAGGTCGAAGGCATCCCCCATTTTGATCTTGATCGTTTCATCTTTCGGTGTGTGGTCGATCCGGTCTTCGCCGATAAACTGGAGGCTTCCGTCGCTGTCGGCTTTGTAGACGCGAAGGGTTCCCTTGGGGAGCGGCATCCCGAGCTGGTTTTCTTTTTTGTTGGCGATCTCCACATAGACGCCGACCTTCTGATTCGAGATCGGGGTGCCGTATTGCGTCCGATAGAAATGCGCCGCCCCGTAGTAAAGGAAGCGTTTCTTCACCGGAACCTGGTTGGCGGTCAGCAGCGTGACCTGTTTGGTCTGGTTGTCCTTCAGCGTCGTCGGGCGCTGGAGGGAGTAGAGATGATATTCGAAGAACGATTCCTCCGTAAAGGGGGCGGCGGCCGATTTTTGGGCGGCCATCTCCAGCGCGCGGGGGGCGTCGCGCGTCTCGAACCGGTCCAAAACCCGGTTCACATCCCCCGCCACCAACTTCAGCTTGGCGTTCTTGAAGGTCGCCCCGCTTTTGTTGTCGAGGGTCACCCAGCCGGTCAGATCGATCTTTTGATCTTCCTTGTCGAGGATCGCGACGTAGTCGCTCCTCCAGGTCATCCCGCCGGTGAGATAGGTCGCTTCGACCTTCTGGGGGCGGGTGGTTTCGTTCTCCAATCTCCAGACAAGGGTCGGATTCGGGAGAAGATTTTCAGGAAGGCCGGGGAAGATCATCTTGCCGGGGTGGTCGGTAAAGATCCGGTCCCCCATCCGGTAGACGATGCCGCCGTGGGTGCTGAGGATCGTGATCGGGATCTCGACGCCGTCGCGCAGGACCTTGATCTCTTTGCCGACGAACTTGTCGAGAAGCTTCTGCGGGGAGAGGAGATCATACTCGTAATTCTGCTCCAACACGCCGAGACCGGCCGGATCGGTGAGCGAGGTGATGTAAACGGTCTGGGGCAGGATCTGTCCTGCGACGTCGGAGAATTTCAGCTCCGTGACCCCGGCGGGAAGTGTCAGCCGCCGGGTTTCCCTCACGAGACCGAGATTGCTGTTGTAGACGGTCACGGAGACCGCCTCCTGGTCGTCCGAGTGGCTCGACCGCTCGTGCGGCTTCTCCGGGGGGGCGGCCGCCTCGCCGCCGGGCCCGGCAAAAAAGAGCGCAGTCGCCAGCGCCAGAGATGGGATAAGAAAAAGCAGTTTGGTTTTCATGGTCTCCTCCTTGGGATATGTGGCTCTTATCCCTGTTAGACAACGGAGGAGAAAAAAGGTTCCCGGTTTTTTGTGGAAAATTTCCTCAGCGGGTCGGAGATGGGCTGGTCGCCCCCTCCTCTTTTGTCTTCTCAAAGAGAAAGGTCAGCTCGATCCGTATCGAAGAGGAAGGTGTTGCCCCCGCCGGGGGGGGAGAAGAAGCGGAGGGTTGCGATTCGGAGATAATCTCTCCGACCTGGGTCAGTTCCGACTTGAATCGACTATATTCGGACCTCGGGAGGTCGAGCCGGAACCGGGGTTTGGCATTGTTCGGGTCGTCTCTCTCGGCGGCGGGATGAAGTGTGCCGCCGCTGTGCTGAACGATCTCCCTCACCTTGGCGGAGAGGTCCATCGGTCCATCCGCTTTTCCTCGGGTGAGGAGCGTCAGGAGAATATCGGGAGGAGAGGGGGATTCCCTCTTCGGAAGCGCTTCCGCCGTCCGCTGCTCGCCTCTCTCCGGAAGAGGGGGACCTGCAGGGAGACCCGTTTCGGATTCGGTTTTCCCCGATTCGGCCTCTTTGAATGCCATCATCTCCTGCGCGGGGGCCGGCGCCGGCGCGGCGCGGTCTTGCCGAGCCGACGGCTCGATTTTATCCGTCTCCGCAGGGGGGGCTTGTAGGGAATCGGATAACAACTGCTCCGATGGGGCGGCGGGCGGTCCGGCCGTGTCGGCCGATTTCGATTCCTCGACGGCCAGCGGCGCTTGCTTCAGGGCCGGCGCGGCTTCCGATGGAATCGACTGCGCCATCTGCTCCATCGGCTCGTTCGCCCGGTAAAGAAAAACAGCCAGGCCGACGACGAGAAGGAGCGCGGTGGCATGGAGGGGGATCTTGATCCTGAGCGGCTGGAAGAGGCGCTCCCAGAGGGTCGGTCCCGCCCCCTCTTCCCGGACGCGCGCCATGACCCGCTGTGAAAATCCGGCGGGGAGTTCCACCTCGGGAAGTCCGGCCACCCCCTTGATTCCGTCCCGCAGCTGCTTCGCCTCCGGGAGGCATCGGGGACAGGAGGCGAGATGATCCTCGATCGCGCGCCGGCGGTCGGCGTCTTCGAGCCGGTTATCCAAATATTCCGAAAGCTGTTCTTGGATCTGGTCGCAGTTCATTTCTCCATCCTACTTGAATCGTAATACGGCGCAAGCTTTGTTTTTAAGGCGAGCCGCGCCCGGTGGAGCCGGGATTTCGCCGTTCCGAGGGGGACCTTGAGGATACGGGCGATCTCTTCATACGGAAGGCCCTGAAGATCGTGGAGGAGAATGATCAGCGCTTCTTCCTCCTTCAGGCCGTTCAAACCTTGCTGGACGCGGACGTGCGCCTCCTTCCGCTCGGCCTCCTGCGCGGGGTCCGGACCGGGATGCGGAAGATCGGCGAGCGGATCGCGCGCCTCTTCCGGATCGTTTGAGTCGAACGCCGCTCTTCGAGACAGGTCGGCGGCGAGGCGTTTTCTCCGGGTCATCGCCTGGTTGACGGCGATCCGATAAAGCCAGGTGGAGAAGAGGGCGTCGCCTCGGAATTCTTGGATGGCACGGTAGGCGGCAAGAAAAACCTCTTGCGCCGCATCGGAGGCCTCGTCGATATCTCCCAGCAAACGGTAGAGGAGATTAAAGATCGGTTTCTGATGGCGTTGAATAAGGGTCTCGAAGGCGTCGGTCTCGCCGTTCTGGACCCGTCGCACCCACTCCCAGTCGGTTCCGTCCATCTGGTTTATTTAGACAATGAAAAAAGAAAAAGGTTCCTTAAAAATCAATTACGAATGAGGAATGTGGAATTAGGAATTGAAACCCGGTTTTCCGGCTTTGATTCCTATTTTCATGTTGTACCTTACAAGTATTCCCATCGCCAAAATGTTGCCGCTTGGCCACAGTGGCGGTTTTCCTTGTCGAGCAGATTCCAGACCAGCGCCTGCTCGATCATAAAACGCCGGCCGGTGCGGGAGATTCGGATCCCTTTGTAGTTGTCGATGAAGCCTTTTCGGGTGACTTCCGCCAGCAGACGCGCCCGCTCTTCCCGGCTGACCGGCTCCGCCGTCAGCCGGGAGGGGGTGCGGGTAAACGTTTCCCAGGACATTTCCCAAAGGGCCAGCGCGGTTTCGTTTCCGTAATCGAGGAGGGGGTCGTCTTCGACGCCGTGGGAGACGACCACGAAAGGGGCATGGAAGAGCTGTTCGGCGAGTCTGCTTGAAGAACCGGCGGGGATGAGAAGGTCCCGGCCGGTCCAATGCGTAAAGCTTTGGAGGAGTCGCTCGGTATGTTCAATGAAGAATGCGCTCTTCGTGTCCATCCGGGGTCTTTAGGGTCCGATTCAGGGCAGCGGGGGCATTATGGCAGAAAGGGAGCGCTCCGGCAAGGGGGAGAGAATCCATTGCGGATTGCAGAATGCGGATTTCGGAGTGGATGTCGGACCGGCCGCTCCTCCGCCTGCCGGGAAAAAGAGGGCCGCTCTTTTTTTCGGGGGATCACGCAGCCCCTCGTTCCGTCCGTTCGGCGGGCCGCTCGACCAGATTCGGCATGATAAATTCGGTGAGCGTGTCGATGAGGGGGTGCCGGTCCTCCGGATAAAGTTCTTTGAGCTGCTCGCTTGCCTGCCGCAGCAGATCTTCCGTCGGCGCATTGTCCCGCGAGGAGAGCCGAATCAGAGAATGGATGATCCCCTCAATCAAGGTCTGTATGCGGATGTTCTTTCGTTCCCGATCGAGATCCGGAAAGGCTTCGTCCACCAGATCTGAATAGACCGCCGCAAATTGTCCCGCCAGATAGTGCCTGACCTCTTCCGGAAGAGGTCGAATCCGTTTATCTAAATACATTTTCGAAAGCTCCATAGGAATGTAAGCAAGTGGATGAGAAGGAGGACCCTTGGATCTCTCCCGTTTCTCTGAAGGAGACAATCTGCCCGATGCGATCTCTTCCATGGCCGATCGGATCTGCTTCAGTCCAGAGCGAATGAGGAGCCATCGAGCAGATGTATATAGAAATGGTAGCGAATCGGGGCATTTGTTTGCAACGGAGCGGAGCGGCATGCCGGAGAGAGGGGATTGCATTTCGAAGCCGGATGTGATCCGACGAGCGCAGGGCCGCTTGGGGAGGCGGTTCGTGATTCCGAGAAAGAATCAGCGGCGTTTTGTGTGAAGCATCGCAAGTAGGGGCGAGGCGCTGCCTCGCCCTGGGTTTGTCCTTGTCGGTCTTGGGCGATGCATGCGTCGTCCCTACATAAGGTTTTCCCGGCGGATCCTTTTTGTTGAGGTTTTTGGATCGAACAGTGTATGATCATTCGAACATGAACCTTTCTCCGACAAAAGGCGCCGGGAAAGGAGAGGAATGGCCGAACGAAAATCGACCGCCAAAACGAAACCGCCCAGCCTTCAGAAAAAAACCGCTCCGGTTTTGGCTCCCGAACAATCGCCAATGGACCCGTTCCCGACGCTCCAGCAGACCCTCGGCAACCAAGCCCTTCTTCGCGCCGTTCGATCCGGCATACTCCAGGCCAAATTAAAAGTAAGCCGCCCGAACGATCCGTTCGAGCAGGAAGCCGACCGCGTGGCCGATCGGATCATGCGGATGCCGACGCCGTCCAGGATCGTCTCGCCGGCCTCGGAGCAAGAGGGGGAGCCGTTGATCCAACGAGACACCTGGGAGCCGTATGAGCCCGAGGAAGGATTGATCATCGAGGAGGATCAGGTCTTCACAAAACGATCGGCCGATTCGGGAGCGGAGCCGCCTGCGGCGACCGAATCGCAATTTCACCGACTCCGCGGCGACGGATTTCCCCTCCCTTCGTCCATTCGGTCCTGGATCGAGCCGCGCTTCGGTTACGACTTCAGCCGGGTGCAGCTTCATACCGATTCCCAATCTTCCCGTCTGGCCGATTCGATTCATGCCCGCGCCTTCACCTATGGTCCGCACCTGGTCTTCGGGGAGGGGGAGTATGCTCCGGAGACGGAGGAAGGCCGCCGGCTTCTGGCGCATGAGCTGGCCCACGTCGTCCAACAGGGAAAAGCCTCTCCGCTGGCGGCGGAGGCCGCACCGCTTCAACCTGGCGAGACGTCGGCCCCCTCACCGGCGGGCGGCGCCGAAATCTCGCGCCGCGCCGCCGATCCCGATACGATCCAGCGAGTAGTCTGGCATCCGAACACCGACACCGGAAGAGATTCCGAGCCGTGGGGGCCCGGCAGCCCCAGGGGGGATATTCTCAATGCCGCGACCGACGCGGGGACGGCGATCAACAGCTGGAGACCGCACGATGGGACGACCTACTGGTGCCACGGCTTTACCTTCGGCGGAAAAACCGCGCGCGGCGGTCCTTATTCGGTCTGGGGGGTGTCGGTGCCGACGATTTTAATCGATGACGGTTGGCGGCGGGTTCCCTCCTGCGTTTCGAGCAATGAGGACATCCTTGTTTTTTATGACGATCAAGGCCGTGTGACCCATAGCGGGATCATCCGCTCGGTTTCGGAGCCGGGGGGCCGGGTCGATGAGACGGTGAGCACGCTTGAATCGAAGTGGGGCTCCGGTTCCCACAACACCAGCTCCTGGGAGACAAACGCCACGGCGTATGGAAAATACCGGAGCTATTCGAAAAGTCCCGCGCAGGGTCCGTGCAGCGGCGACGGCGCGAATGAGCTTCCTTGAACGAGCCAGCCAATGGATCTCCGACAGACCGAGCTTTATCACGATCTGATGACCGACGCACGCGATCCCCTCTATCGCGCGATCAGCTACCTTCAGCGCCGCGGCGGTCCGCTGATCGAAGGGGGGGCCGATCGGCTTGCCCTTCTGCAAGCGAACCGCTCCAAGGTGCTCGCCTGGTTGGAAGCTCAAAAAGAGCGGGAGCGAATCGCGGCCGAGTATATCGAATTCAAACGGAACTGGAGTCCGATCTTCCCTGAGTAGCAGCGCCCATCCTTTTTTGAATGGCCTCTCCTCTATTTTTAGATCATTCTTTGAAACCCGCCTCATCATTTTGTGACGAAGCTCACTGAATCGGAGGGAATCTTACCCCTTTTCAGGATAGAGGGAGGGTTTCCAATTGACACCCCAATACCGGTTTGTTAGTGTCTGTGGAATCTTGCGGGAACGGCCGATTGAACCGGGTGCGGCGGCCGGCCCGCGGGAGGATGAGGTGGGAGAATTCGATGAGACGGATCGGTGGATTAATCATCTCGGTGTTGTTGTTGGGAGGGTCGGGTTGCACGCCGGAGGTGCCTCAACCTTCGCAGAAGAATGCGTCGCCGAATATCCGTGCGTCCGGAGCGGCCGAGATGCTGAGCGAATCGGAATACGACGCCCTTTCGAGCGAGCAGAAATATGCGGTGGCCGACAAGCTGATGGGAACCATCTACAAAGGGGTTCCGGTCTCCGACTTTTTTAACATCGAAGGGGGATTGGCGAATCCGACGTTGAAGCGCGAAACGAATTTTCTCGAAGAGACGGAGGCGGCGCTCTCCCGTCCCCTGGAGGACAAAGAGGTTTATCTCGCGCGGATCGAGGAGAAATATTCCTTCGACGAGGAGCGTAAACCGATCGAGTATCCCCTCGCCATGCTCTTCGAGTTTCCGGTCAGCCGCGATTATTTCCACCGCTGGATCGCCTACCGCTTGGCGAACAGCATCCTTTTCTCCCCGGCGTTGGAAAACGATTCGGTCGATTACACCGATATTCAGGACATCCAGTTCCGGCTGGTCAAGATGATGGACGAGGGGAAAACGATTCGAGAGATCGTCTACGAGCATATGATCTCGCAGGAGAACTGGCGCCGCTTCCGCTCTCCGGAAGACAACACCCGGGAGATGATCGAAATTTTCCTCGGCCTCTTCGACCAGGACGCCGAGGTGCCGAAAGCCTCGATCGCCTGTAAGAACTGGTCTCTCACCGACGACGAGCAGGGGTATCAGTTGGTCATCGGGTTCGACGAGAACACCGAGCCGCAGGAGGTTCTCGGCGCCGCGATCCTCAGTTGTTACGATTTCTATCAAGCGGTGGCGCAGCACCCCCTGCTGATCCCCCGGGTCGCCTCGGTCCTCGTCGACGGCTTCTTCGTCGGATATCCCCCGGAGAATAAAGCGGCGCTGGTCAATGCCATCGCCGCCGCCGGGCCGACGACGTTCGACCAGCTCTTCTTCATCATCCTCTTCTCAAAGGAGTATCTTCTCCACGCCGAGCGGCCGAAAGAGTTTGAAGAGACCTTCTTCAACACCGCGGGGAAGATCCAGTGGGTCGCCTACGAGCGCTTCTTCGTCGATCTGAACAGCCCGTTCGGCGGCGCCACGTTCCCGACCCTCCGGAACATGGGGCAGGCGTCGCTCACCTACAAGCTCGGCCGGTTCCCGGACGTTCCGCTCGACTCTCTCAGCTTTTCGTATTATCACAAGGCGGTCCGGGAGCGGCTGTTGATCGACCGCAAGACCGACGCCTTTAATCCGGCCGACGGCGGATGGCAGAAAGAATTCACCGACGTCGCGCTGCAAGGGGACGACTTCATCCATTACCTCTTCCTTTCAGTCATTTCCCGGAAGGCGACGGCGGACGAGCTGACGGTTCTCAATGATGCGATCGTCAAGCGAAGGTACCAGACCAACAAAGAGGGGCAGGCGATGATCGTTTTCGATTACCTGTCGCGGCTTGCGGAACTCTACACCTTCGTTGCGGTTCGATAGGAGGAAGGGAAATGAATCGAAGAGGCTTCGTGAAATGGCTCGGGTTGCTGGCGGCGTCAGCCGTCCTGCCGCTGGAGCTGGCCCGCCCCGCCACCCGCGCGGCGAGGAACCTGAAGGCGGCGCTGCTCGGGGAGGTCCACTACGTCAGGCCGGCGGTGATGCCGAAGGTGATCATGATCTTTCTCTACGGCGGGCCGTCGGAGCTGGCCGGAAATTTAACCAACATCGCCGAGATCAACGCCAACTCCCAGAATCCTTATCCGACCAATCTTCTCCCGACGACGCAAAACAACATCATCACCCCGAATTATTTTTGGGGGGGCGGGGCCGGAGGGGCCGGCGGGGAGACGATGGAGAGCCTGATCGCCTCCGGGGAGATGTCGGTTTACCGGACGATCCACCGGATCAAGGAGGACTCCAAGGCCCACGGTCCGAGCGTCTTCCAGAACCTGGTCGGGAGCCTCGACATGGCGGGGCCCGGCATCGGGACGACATTGGCGGCGATCCTGGCGGCGAACCAGCCGTTCGGCAAGCCGGTGGAGGAGCTGCTCCTTCCGTTCGTTTCGTTCGAGGGGGATTCGGTGATCTACCGGACCGGAGACCTCACCGTTCCGCTCCGGCTCAAGCCGGTCGCCCTCGATTCGGGTTTTCGAAATCCGTATGAGCGGTCGGCCAACGGCTTCGTCTCCGATCAGGAGCCGGTCATCGAGGCGCTCTCGCGGCAGGTCTCCGGCGCTTTGGGAGAGAAGGGGAGGAAAGTCATCGAAGCGTTCGAAAAGCGGGCCGAGCTCGACGCCTTCATCAAAACAAGCTTCAGCACCGCCGCGGTGAATCAGAGCCTTCCGCAGGAGGTCGACGCCAACGGCGTCCCGATCGTCGATGTCGACAACAACCCGGTGAGAATTCAGTATCCGAACACCAACTTCGGAAACCGGTTGAAGGCGGCGATCAGTCTTGCGATCACCAATCCCGATACCTACTTCATCAGCTTGGGGAGCGGCGGCCTGGGAGGATGGGACGACCACTCCGACGCCATTCCGGAGTATACCGCCCGAATCAGAGAGCTGATGGATGCGCTCGCCGTGGCGGCGAAGCATATGCGGCTGGCGGGGCGAAACGACATCGTCATCAACGTCTTCGGCGATTTCGGCCGCAACGTCAATCTGAACAACTCGATCGGGTGGGACCACGGCAACAACCAGAACCTCTACACCCTCGGCGGCGCCGCCGTCCGGCCCGGCGCGCTGGGGAAGGTCGTCGGAAAGACGCAGCGGATCGGCACCCCCTTCCAGAACCGCCAATTCACCGCCCCGACCGACGACAGCTACCAATGCGAGCCGTTTGCGATTGCATCGAGCCTCTACAAATATTACGGGGTGCAAAACCCGGAGATCCTGACCGGCGAGCCGCCGATCGACGAGATCAACCCGCCGAACCAACGTGTCTGAGAACGTTTGAGGCTTCGCAGCGGGATTTTCCGCCGAAGCCTTTTTTACGACCCTCCTGCCCGGTGAGCTTTCCATTTTCGAAATCCATCAAAATTTTTGATATACTAAACATCGATTTAGGTTTCTTCATCCGGGAGAAAAGCGTGGCAGGTGTCCTTTCACAAACGTTGAGGCGATGGGTCGGGTATCCCGACCTTGCGATCGATCTCGGTACGGCGACCACACGTCTTGCCGCCGCTGATTCCCCGTCCATGCTGGAGCGTCCTTCGGTGATCATCCCCGACGACGCTCGGCAGCGCTCTCCTCTTTCCCCCCTCCGCGGGGGGGTGGTGATCGATTGTGAGGCGGCTGCTTCGGTTCTGGAAGGCCTCTTCCATGGTTTGAAGCGGTACGGATTGATCAAACCCCGGGTGCTCGCTTGCGCCCCCACCGATGCCACCGACGCGGAACGGGCGGCCTTGGTCCGGGCCGTCCGAATGGCGGGGGCGGCCGCGGTCGAAGTGGCCCCCGAGCCGTTGGCCGCGGCGATCGGCGCCGGTCTCGACGTGTCGCTGCCGCGCGCCCAAATGGTGGTCGATATCGGCGAAGGGGTGACCGATATCGCCGTGATTCGTTCCGGAACCCTTGTGTCTGCGTCGGCGATCCGGGTGGCGTGCGGCGATCTCCATGCGGCCGTGGGAGAGAGAATTTCATCGGATCACGGCGCGTTTCTCCCGAGGGGGGGGTCGGAGCGTTTGATCAAGCTGATCGGCGCCGATTTCCCGCCCCCGCTTCCCGCCCACATTTTGACGCGGGCGATCACAGAAGAGGGAAAACGCGACACGTGGCTCAAGGTCGATCCGCGCCTCCTCTGGCGGACCCTCTCCCCCATTTACGAGAAGATTGTGAAGCAGGTCGGGGCGACCCTTCGCGATCTTCCCCCTTCTCTTTTTTGCGAGGTGATTGAAAATGGAATTTGCCTGACGGGGGGAGGCGCGCTTCTGCCGGGAATTTCCCGGCGGCTCTTTTCCGAAGTGAAGGTGGACGTGAAGGTTGCCGGCGCTCCATTACATGCCGTGATCGACGGGGCGCGGGCGATGTTGTCTACCGCGATCGAAATCGATCTCTGGCGCCGTTAGAACCGGCGACTTCGTCCTGTCAATTTTGCGTTGATTGCTTCGAGGAAAACCTAGACGCTTTCCCGGTATTTATTGACCGTATCCAACATGGCATGCAACAGCCGCCGTGTTTTTCTGCTCTTCGCGTGCCGGCCCGGGGCGGCCGCTGCGGAGGGCGATTCCGGCCGCAAGATCTGCCCTTCCACAAACTCCTGGAACATCTGGTGCAACTCTTCCGTCGAGATCGTTTTCCATTCTCTGACCATCCGCTGGCCGACGAAAATAATCGCGTCTCCGGTCACCCTGTTGTAGCGGTTGATCAGAGCGGACCGGTCCCCGATCCGACGCAGGACCTCCTCGGCGGTCCGTCCCTCCAGATCGGCCGCCCGGCGGACCAGGCTCCAATAGACCCGCTGGAACCGGGCGATCTTCTCCCGCCGGCTTCGACTGAGCCGGACATCGGCCGGGGAGGCGTAATCCGACCGCAAAATATCGATGAACTGTTTTGGAGAGATTGTGTCGGCGTCGGACAAATAGAGGGGGGGCAATTCGCGCAGGATATCGCGGACACAGAAGATGGCGTCCCAATTGAACCCGTCCGCCACGGCATGACGGCCCCGCTTCGCCTTCGCTTTTTCAAAATATCTCAAAATGGTTCTGAATTCCCCGACCCGCTCCCGATCCTGCGCGCTTTTCAATAAGAGGGCCTGGGTGTTTTGATCGAAACCGATCCGGTAGAGAACGGCTTCATCCCTTGTCTGCTCGAATATCCGCTCGAACCGTTTCAGCGATGGATGGTTTTTGAAGGCTCTCAGGTTCTTCTTTTTTCCGCTGATCAAGAAGTCGGTGAGCTGCGCGAAGGTTTGGACGAGGTACTTGGCCTTGTTCTTCTGTTCGGTGATGCTGGTGGAAAGGCGGTCGACGTCGTCATATCGGTATTCATGGTGAAAGAGGCCGAACTGCCGGACCGAGCCGTAATCGATAATCCCCGCATCGGTCAGGATATTGTCTCCGTCCCATTCCATCCAGCAAAAGATATATTCGCTTTCAAATTGCGCGGCGGCCTTTGCAAACGCGACAGTGATCCGCTCCAGCAGGTCGCCGTACTTCTCTCCGGAATTCCGGATCAAAGGCCACTCTTTGTTTTCGACCTGTCTGGCGATGTGGTAATCGACCACCCGTTTTAATCCCGAGTAATCCCCTTGTTTGAGGTATTTAAAGAAATGGGCGGGCCGCAAAAGATTTTTCCCGGCGCGCACGGTAATGCAGGTGTTGTCGTCAAAAGCGATCACCGCCAGCGTTCTCTCCGTCCGGATTTGATTGCGATGGAAAATATCGCTCATCAGCGCCGCGCCGACCCCGTCCGATAGATCCAAACGGCCGCTGCCGTACGACGCGTTCTTATCGCCGGTCTTAAAATATCTTTTTTCGATCGCCGTCGCCGGGCTCAGGCAGGTCACGCCGGCGCCGCAGCTGGAAATATCCCATCGGCCCCGAGGACCTTTAAACGTTCCGTTCCAGATGCTCCGTCCGTCGCCGGAGGTATGCCCCTTTTTGTCGGGATGCTGCATCTGCAAGTAGCGGGTCGCCATATAGCGATGGGGGCGGATGTCTTCCTTCGGGATCTTGACATGGTGGGTGATGTCGTATTCGTTGATGATCTGCAGGCTGAACGTATCGAGGATGGCTCGGCTGAGCGCGGGGGTGATCACGCGGCGCGCCCCTTTTGGAATCAGGCCGATCTCTTCGGCAAGATCGAAATTAAAATAGAAGAGCTTCCCCCCATGGCGCGTTCTCACGGCGTAATCGACAAAGCCGTTCGGAACCGCCGTTTTAAAAGGATGTTCCCCATTGATCCGGGCAAACCGGGAAGAAACATCCTCCGCGCTCTTTTTCCGTTTTCTTTTTATGGTGATCGACTCCGGATTGTTATGCCGTGATCGGACGGCAACGGCGGTTTTGGGGACGCGCCGCGTCAGGTCACGATCTTAATTATAGCAACTGGTTGGGTTTTTGTGATCATGTGGATATGTCTTTCCGACATGTTGAAGCGATGCGTCGGGATAATCGTTCCGATTTATTCTGAAGTGCACTGATCGGGTGAAGAATCGCTGAAGGCGTTCATTCTGTCTGTTGATGAGGATTCATTGGAGTCTTCTTCCTGAAAGCCTGACCGTTGATGCGCTGAACATAATGCAGATTTCAAACGAGAATTCGTGATGCGTCAGTGACGGGCGGTTTGGAAGAAGTCTTATGTGATTTGACACTCTCATTGAATAAGCTAAACTTTGATCTATCATCGTTATAAATAATGACCGTATTGCCTCAAATACGTCCAGTACGGAGAATCGATATCAATAAAGTAGGGTTTACAAGGAGGAAATGAGTGGGCGTTGAGAAGAAAAACAGGAGCGAAATCCTTTACCGGCTGGCCGCCGATCTCTTTGTAAAGTCCAAGGGGGACGAAGATCTGTCATCCAAGATCGATCGTCTCCGCGATGGAATAAAAAAAGAAATCGAAAGTGAGAATACAATATTCGGAAAATTCCGTGAACTCGTGGAATCGTTTGAGGGAATCATTCCGGAGGAGAAACAACGTTATAATGCCGCGGTCAAGGCGTTGTCGACGACTTCGAAGCTAAGCCGGCAAGAGATCGTTAAGGCCGTCAACAATCAGCTTGAAGAGCTTAAAACGCTCGAGAAGGGCTTGGTGCCCGCTCTCGCCGGATGGCGCGACGAGTTTAAAGAAATGAAGGCCAAATCACTGGAGATAAGAGACGAGATATCGAAACTGCGGAAAAAAATAGGGCGGCTCGAGAGCGAAGAAAAAGGGATCCTCAATGATATGGTGGCGCGGGAAAAGGAAATGGAGCCGGTCGAGAAGTCGGTGGGGGAACTCTTTACGGAGATGGGGGCGGAGATAACCGATATCAAAAAAAAGATCGAGGAATTTACTTTCGAAGGCGCGGCCTCTCAACCGATCCCGCCCAGGGCTTCTATTCATAAAAGCGATATTCCCGGCGAGGAAAAAGGAGGCGGCAAGCAGAAAAACGAAATCCGTGAGTCTTCTGCGCCGCAGGATACGGAATGGGAGAAAGCATGCCCCATGTGCGGAGGCCGATTGAGCTTCCACGTTAAGGATGAAATGTGGCTCTGTTATACCTGCGCATACGAAGAATCAAAAAAAGGATGAAGTTTCGGAATAAAAGCGAAGAAAAAAGTGAACATCGGAACGCGCCTAAATCCACTCCGGCGTCGAAGCCGATTTTCGATCCGCCCCGCCCCTTCGGCGTTCCCCTTTCCCAACGAAATCCGGAAATCAAAAAAGGGATCATCACCGTCAATAACCGGCCATCGGTCAAAAAAGGCGAACGCATCGCCTTCCACGTATTTCTGTATTAACTAAACAAATTTTATAGTTCAATCCCCCGTCACCAACCAAAACGGCACCCCTTCCCCTTCCAGGAATGTTCTTGCCTCCGATCCTTGCAGCATCGCAAAGGTCGCAAGCATTCCCGCTTCCAAGCAGGTCGATGCCAACACCGACACCGAACGGGGAGCGTTTTCCACCGGCCAGCCGGTGCGGGGATCGAGAATATGGCTGTAGCGGATGTTGTCTTTGAGAAGATAACGGCGGGCGTCGCCGCTGGTGGCAAGCCCCCCTTGCTTCAACGGGATCTTGGCGACGAGCTTTTTCCCGCTCGCGGCGGGATCGTCGATGCCGACCTGCCAGAGGGATCCGTCGACGCGGGGGCCGACGGCGAAGAGATCGCCGCCGTAGTTGATGAGAATGCCGGTCTGAAGATGTTGGGAGAGGAGCTGCGCGGTCCGGTCGACGGCGTACTCTTTTCCGATCCCGCCGAAGTCGATCTCCATTCCGGCGGGGAGGGTGAAGAAGGGGCGCTCCCAGCGGACCTTCGACCAGCCGATCCGGGGGAGAAGGGCCGCGACCGCTTCCGGGTCGGGGAGCCGGTCGCTTCCGTCGAACCGCCAAACCTGCCGGAGGAGGCCGGAGGTGATGTCGAACTTTCCCCCGCTTAACCCGGCGCAGGCGGCGGCGAAGTCGAGAAGAGAGGCGGTCTCTTCATCGACCTCGACCGGTTTTCCATTGGCATGATTGATCCGATAAACGATATTGTCGTCGCGGTATCGGCTGAACTTCCGTTCGATCCGCCGCGCCTCTTCCTCCGCCAGACGAAAGAGTTTCTCGGCCGACGCGGCGTCCCGGGTGTCGATCAACACCTCGCAGGGGCCGGCCATCGCATGAAAGCGGCCGGTCCAGAGGCCGTTCTCGCGCGTCAGCGATCGTTCCTCTTTTTTCACGGCGGCGGTCTCGACCAGAGGGCGTAATCGACGATGTCGGAATAAGAAAGGGTCGCTTGAACGAAAACGATATCGACTTTGGGGAACCGGTCATCGGCGTCGTGCTGCTGCATGTACTCGGCCCGAATGCCGAACTCGACCCGCTTCCCCAGCGGGAGGCCGTATTTCACCCCCACGCTCCGCGTGATCAGGTTGCCGAGCCGGTAGTCGGCGCTCGCGTGTTGCGGCAACGGCGCCCCTTCCGCCAGACTGTAGCGGTAGAAGTCGGCGGCGGTCTGGGTGTAATAACGAAGATGCCCTTGCAGAGAGTGGCCGCGGACAAGCGCCAAGCGGTATCTCAGATCGGCGGTGTGGGAGCGGATTCCCCAGTCGTCCCAGGCGTAGCGGTAGGCGACATGGACCACGTCCTTCGTCAGATGGTGCGCCATGCGCCAGAAAATGTTGTTCCGGCTCCGGTCGGCGGGCCGTTTTTCATAAAGATAGTCGACCGGGTCGCCGGCGGAATCGACCACCGTGATGATCTTGTACGGGTCGGTCAAATAACCGTCGGTCATCCCCCGGGTATAGTTCATCTGCGTGACCGTCTTTCGACTGACCACCTGCGAGATGCCGAAGAGGAGGTCGATCGCCCTTTTCTCGCCGTTCTCCAACCGCTCCGCGCTTGAGACGCTGCCGAGCGCCACCGGTGTTCCGGTGCTCGGCTTAACGGTGTCGTTGTTGAATGACGCGCCGCCGGTCAGCGTCGTCATCCGCTGATTGAGATCCCACAAGACGAGACCCCCCGCGCCGAACGAATCGTAATCATGCTCGGTCGAGAGGTTCCCTTCCACCCTCGCGGTCAGCGTCCGCCAGAGCGCCTTCTCCAGGGCGAGCTGGGCGGCGATGCGGTTGTCTTCGAATTCGGTGAGCGGATCGACCCGGGCGCCGGCCCCGACGCTGATCGTCCGCGCCACCCCCGAAGGGGAGGTCACCGTTTGAACGCCGCCGGAATCGGTCCCGAAGATTGCCCCGTTCGCCGAGGCGCCGCTGATGGCGTCGTAAGTCACTTTCAGCGCGAACGCCTCGTCGCTGCCGATGTCGCGCCGGAGCGAGAGGATCGACTCGGAGACGGTGACCCGGTCTTTTTCGGTGTAGTAGAGGGTGGAGAGATCGGCTTTCCAGGGAAACTCGTCCGCCGCGGCGGGAGCGGGCGTTTGAGAGAGGAGGGTGCAGGCGGCGACGGCGAGGGTGTTTCGGATCGACTTCTTTCCGTTCAATTGCAACCGCAACCCCCTCCGCCGATTCCCTGCCCGCCGCTCGAACCTTCCTTGCTGAAGGAGATCTTCTCGTCCATCTCATTTTCCATCGGGTCGGGAATCAATTGCATTTTTTTCTCCGCGAGCAGGTCCCGATCCCAGGGGGGGACGCGGGTGATGCAGCCCGAGAAGAGAAGGGAGAGGACGAGAAGGGTCAAAAGGGTTCGGCCGGATCGGATCAGAGAAAGGGTCATCCGTTATCCCTCCGCCAGGAGCTGCCGGATTTCTTCTTCGATCCGGAGCTTATTGGCATCGAAGAAGCCGAGGTGGGTCGAGCGGAGCGCTCCCTTCCGGTCGATCAGATAAGAACTCGGCATCGTCCGGACGCGGTAGGCCTCCGCCACCCTCCCGGCGGGATCGAAGGCGATCGTGAATTGGGCGGGATAGTCGGCGAGAAAGGCGCGTGCGGCCCCCTCTTTTTTATCGACGTTGATCGCGACAACGGCCAGCCCCTGCTTGCCGTAGCGGCGCTGCAGGTCGTTCATCCAGGGGAAAGACTTGCGGCAGGGGGCGCACCAGGAGGCCCAGAAGTCGATATAGACCACTTTCCCCCGGTAAGCGGCCAGGTTGACCGGGCCGGCCTCTCCGGGAAGAGAGAAGGCGGGGGCCGCCTCTTCCGCCCGCGCCGCGGAGAGAAGGATCAGCAGAACGGTCAGTGGAAGGAGCTTTCCCGAAATCTTCCGTAAAAAACGAATCATGACGAACCTTGCGGAAGCGAACGATCTACAGGATAAAAGAAAGTCGGCGGACTGGCAAGTAAGATTTCAGGGAAGGTTTCCAGGCGGCGATCAGACGACATCAAAACCAGACCTGAACCGCATCCCGAAGCCGCAAGACCGAATCCTGCTCGTATTGCTGCTCGTAGCGATGGATGATTTCCTGGATGGCCGATTCGGCCTGGAAGGTATCGGGGTGGATGATCTGCAAGACCATCGATCGTTCCTGGACGAGCCGGTTGTCGGCGCCGCGCCACTGGCCGTTGGCCTCCCAGTAGGTGAAGCCGTCCGGAAAGCGGGGGGTAACGATGTCCCGGAGAAAGTCGTTCCATTCGGCCGCGCCGACCGGGCCCCGCGCGGTGCTCAGCCCGAAGAAGAGGGTGTCGGAGATCAGGACCGTTCCCTGGCGGCCGATCGATGGAGAGATCGGGCGGGTGTTTCCATCCGTGGCGCACCCCGTCATGGAGGTGAAGAGGAGGCCTAAAAGAAGGAGAAAGGGGAGGGGGCGCAGGGGATGTTTTTTTCGAGAACCGTCCATCATCTCAAGACCTCGATTGAAGTTCCTGCCGGCGAGCCGAGCGGACCTGACGCAAGAAGAGTAAACCAACTCCGGCGGTAATTGCAAGATCGGCGACGTTGAAAACGCCGGTCCGGAGTCTCCCGATCCCGACGACCAGGAAATCGATGACGTAATCGTAAAGAACGCGGTCGATCAGGTTGCCGAGCCCCCCTCCCAAAATGAGGGAGAAGGCGGCGACTTCGATCACCGACAAGCGGCGGTAGATGAGAACGTAAAGGAAAAGTCCTACAAGAAAGCCGCCGACGAGGACGGAAAAAATCCAGAAGCGGGTCGTCTCCGAGAGCCCGGACCCCAGACCTAAAAACGCGCCGGGATTCTCCACATAGTCCAGCCGGACGATCCCGCCGAAGAGGGAAATCGGCGGAGCCGATTCGAGCCGATCGCGCGCGATCACCTTGGTGATCCGATCGAGTCCCACCGTGGCGAGCAGGAGGGTGAGAATCAGAAAGCGTTTTTTGACGGCCGTCATCCGGTTTTTCTTCGGGACTCTGCTTATTGAAATTGCGCCTTGAAATCATGGAGGGTCCGTTTCAACTCCTCCAGTTCCTGACGGAGGGACTTGACCTCATTTTCGAGTTTCGCGACCGCCTCGTTCTCCATCGGCTCATTCCGGAGGGCCGATTCGGAAGGGGCCTCCTCTTTGTTTTCGGGGGGGCCGGAGAGAAGGTGGGCATAACGCGATTCCTTCCGGCCGGGCTGCCGCGGAAGGAGGGCGACGTAGCCCCACTCTTCCAATGTTTGAAGGGTCTTCTGGGCCTCTTCCAAGCTGGCAAAAGAATGGAGCCGCTCCGTGCGCCCGCGGATCTCTCCGACCGTCTGCGCTCCCCGCAGCATCAACACGCAGAGAACGGCGGCCTCTCGCTGTACTAGGTTGGCGCTCTTGAGAAAAAGCTCCGAATACTTCGGCACCCGGCCGAGTTGGTCTTGGGTGACCAGCCGCTTTGTTTTCAGCGCTTCCAGCGCATCGGCGACCGTCTTCTCGTCGTAGGAGACGACCGGGTCGCGGTTGGAGGTTTGGTTGCACGCGTTTTGAAGGGCGTTGAGGGAGAGAGGGTAGTAGTCGGGGGTCGCCATCTCCTTTTCGATCAAGCAGCCCAGGACGCGGACTTCCGCGTCGGTGAGAACAAAATCCATCAGCACGGCTCCTTTACATTCTTTCTCATGAATGGTTTTTTATACCTGATCCGATCCGATTTCGCAACCGTTTAACCTTTGCGTACGGTCGGGAGAAGGGTGGGTCATGATTGAGGCGGGGTAAATGAAAGAGAGGCGGCTTTTTGGATCGATCTCTTTGGCGAGGACCCGGATCACCTCCAGGGGGGTGGAAGGTCACCGGGTCATCGCCTCCTTGTGAAGAGAGAAATTGGAGATCTCTGTGGGGCTACATCCACCAGACTTTGTCGGGGACCTGTGATTGGAGGTAACCTTTCATCAGGTCCCTTCGGGCCAACATTCCGACCAGTTTTCCATCCTCATCGACCACCGCGACACGGATCAGATGTTTGTCTTCCATGACTTTCATGATCTCCGCCGAGCTGGCTTCGACCGGGACCGTGATGGCCGGTTTGGTCATAATGTCGCCAGCGCTGATTTCGTTCAGCTGCTTTCCCTGCCGCATCGCCTTCAGCAGATCGTATTCGCTCACGATCCCGACCGGTTTCAGATCGCTGTCGACGATCGGCACGCTCCCGAAGTTGCCGGTGGTGATGGCCGCGGCAATCGATTGCGCTTTTACCGATTTTGTAAAATAAACCACGTCCTGCTGCATGAACTGAGCAGCGGTCAGTGTGTTGAAATCTGTTTGTCCGACCATAAAGTCAATCCGTCTCATCCGATTCCTCCTATGGTTCATTTCTGGGGAGACTACTTCGTCGTAGGGTCCGCCGGTTTCATCGCGCCTCTTTTACCGGAAGGTTTCGCAGATAATCATTCGAGAAGCTCGATTGTATTCGATACCACTCTGGGCTTCATCCCGCCGGCATGAAATCCCAGATACAAAGTAAGTATGCCATAGAAGTGAAAAGTAGGCCACATGGCCGGTGAGTATAAATTTCTATATAAACCGCCCCAGGAAAATAAAAACCGGAAGAAGGAGAGTGGCTCGGCATCCTTGGGTCGAAAGGGGGTGGTCATCGTCGATCCGCAAAAGCCGATGCGGCCGGCGCCCTATTCGAACGGCAAGACGGAGCTGGCGCCGTAACCTTCCCCTCCTTGCAATCGGCGCGGCGGCCCCGTATTCCATCGCGGGGCCGCCGATTGTCTTCTTTCCTCTTCAACGCAGTTCCTCCTTCGCAGACGACCGGGCCGCTTCGGCCAGGTCGCTGATGGAGACGGGGGCGTAAATTCCCGCCGCGACGATCATCTTCATCGCCTCTTCCACGCTTAGCGACGTCGGAATCACCTCCGACTCGGGAAGGTGGATCAGAAAGCCGGTGAAGGGGGTCGGGGTCATCGGGATGAAGATGTTGACCAGCCGCTCAAACGGGAGCCGCTGAATTTCCGCCCGGACCTCCCCCGTCACGAAACCGATGGAATACGCTCCTTTCCGCGGATATTCGACCAAGACGACACGATGAAATCTCCCGCGCTCCTTCTGCTGGACCGAGAGGGTTTCCACGATCGACTTCACCAGCGAGTAGACGTTCCGGACCACCGGGACCCGGTGGAGAAAATCGTCCCACATCTGCAGGAATTTCTTGCCGAAAATATTCGTCGCGAAGAGACCCGCCAGAAGGATCAGGGAGATCAAAACGAGAATCCCGAATCCCGGCAGGTAATAGATGCCGGACCCCTTCAGAAGATTGCCGAGCACGCCGTCGAGGGTCTTAAAGAGCGTCCTTAAGGCAAGGTAGGTTCCCCAGATCGGGACCACCACCAGGAGGCCCGCGATGAAATAGCGCCGGACCGCATTTAAGTAGTCTTCAGGAAACCGGCTTTCCCCCTCCCGCTCCGGCGGGGAGGCTTGGTTGTCATCGCTCATGCGTAAGGGTCGCCATTGTTAAATATTAAAATCATTCCGAATCGCTGCCGGCAATTCCTTCCTATATTACCTTATTCCGCTTCTTCCGCCACCCCGCCGGTCTTCGCCAGATCCTCCGGCTTGATCTTCTCCGGATTAAACTTCGCCAGCGCCTTGCTCATCCGCTCAAGCGTCTCATTGAAGGAGAGCGGCTCGGCATCCTTGGGTCGAAAGCGGATCGGGTTGATTCTTGCGACAATGAAGCTGCGCAGATAAGGGCTGGTCAGTCCACGTGCTTTTAAAAGCTCTACCCGGCTGCTGACGGTTTCATCCAATCGAAGCAGGGCGTCGGCCCGTTCTTGACGGAGCGCCGTCGCATCGCCGATCGGCTTCTTGATAAAGGTGTCGACGCGCCGCAGGATCGGGTGATACGCTCCGCCGGAGAAACGGGGGCGCGCTTCGTAGCAGAAGCCGAGGGTGATCAGGGCCGCTTCTTCAAATTCAAGCTGATAGGTTTCTTCCATGGCGTCGCCCAGGCCGGCCAATTCCCGGTACATCCGGACCACTTCCAGCGCCCGCTCGCGAAGGTTGTGCGCCTTCTCGGTATTCAGCGCCAGGATTTGATAGGCGACCGATGCTTCGGGCGCGACGATCGCGATGATGCTTTTGGCGCCGAGGGTCCGCATCGCCGAGAGCCGGTGATGGCCGTTGGGGGTCCAGTATTTCGCGATGCCCTCCTTGTCGATCCGAACGGTGATGATCGGGTCGAGGAAGCGGCCGATCTTACCGATCACCCGCTCCAGCTTGAGGACATGCGTTTCGGAGAGATTGCGTTGATAGGGGGTCGGCGATACTTTGTCGATCGGAAGCGCCGCCATCACCAGCCAATGACCGCCGTAAGGCTCCCGGTAGATCGACAAGACCTTCCCGCCGTCGGCTTCGATCTGCTGATGGAGATCGATCACATTTCCCGGCGGTCGCGCGGCCAGCAGCTCGGTCGCCTCCAGCCCCACCGCCACCCCCGCCGGCTTCCGCCGTTTTCGGACGGCGCCCGGCGCGCGCGGCTTCTTCGGCTTTTTCTCCGGCATGAGAGATCCCTCAGGAGGGTAACGCAATATCATAGCCCAAGCCGGCGACAAAAGGGAAGCCCCCGAAGCCTTCGTTCAGGGGTGAGTTTAAATCTGTAGCAGCCGGGGGATTTTTATCCGGATTTCCTTGTTTGACTCTCTCTCCCTTTTTAGATACCATGAGATTACAATTAGTGGAGCAATCCCAATGAAAAAGGAAGAGCTTTTGTCCAGGATCACTGTCGACCCAAAGATATTGGTCGGTAAGCCGACGATTCGGGGGCTGCGCATCAGCGTAGAACAGATCATTAAAGCCTTGGCCAACAATGTTTCTGCGAAGGAACTTCTGGAAGAGTACCCGGAACTCGAACCGGAGGATATCCAGGCGGTACTGCTTTACGCTGCGGAACTTATCTCCGAAGAGCGTGTCTTCCAACTAAAATGACATGAAAGCAGCCCTCAAATTCCTCGTCGATGTCGGGGTTGGAAAGAATGTGGAGGGGTGGCTCCGGTCGCAAGGTTTCGATACGACTGCGCTGAGGGACATCGATCCTCGGATGGCCGATCAGGATGCTCAAAAGCTTGCCTCTACGGAGGGAAGAATCGTCATTACAATGGACAAAGATTTTGGAGAACTGGTTTATCGACTACAACAGAAGCATGTGGGAGTCCTTCTTCTGAGAATGAACGATGCGCATAAGGATGAAAAGCTCACCGCAATAAAAAGTATCCTTTCCCAATATGGCGACCAGCTGAACAATAGCTTCAGCACCTTCCGAAACGGCAAGCTCCGGATCAGAAAGTAAGATACTAAACAAGCCCTTCACTTCGCTCCATCTTTAAAAACACGACCCTCCTACGCTGCCGCGTGCGGTTATACTCCTGTGAGTTCAGGAAGACAGCCGTAATCATCTATCGCATCAGCAGGGGAAGGATCAACTGCCGGGAATTCCCCGCCGGATGATTGAATTCAGGCGGAGGTTTTCCAATCTTCATCGTAATCAGTGGGCCAACCGCCCCAAGGTTTGGTCAATTCCCCCACCGTCCATTGAACGCTCCCGGGCCCGTGAGCCGGAGAGAATATTTTTCTTCTTCAATTTCAAGCGTCTCGATTCTTATCTTCAATTTCCCCTACGCTGGCATCCCTATTGCTACATGCCTGTCATGTGGTTGAAAGATCACATCGTCCCGGAGCGGAATCCGGCGCTTAACTTCACAACTTAAACGTCAAATGAAAAAGGAGGGTCCCATGTTGAATCTATATCTTGTTTTCGGTTCGTTTGCCTTCGCTTATGTGATCGGTTGTGTGCTCCTGGTGAATAATGTCGCCGCGGTCATGCAATCAGCCAACGTCCTTCCTCCCGGCATTATCGTGAAAATGGAAATGCCGGACCCGGTCCGGACAGAGTTTCAACATCTGGAGCAAGGCGTGCCGGTCCGCGGCGCCACGCTTCGGGCGCCGGAGTGGAAGAAATCAGAGACGCATCGGGCGCGCTGATGGTTTCGGCAGTTCAATTGACATGGAACGGAGAACTTACCGCTCGTCTTCATTTATTCATTTAAATGCCTCATCCCCCTCCGCCCCCGGGCGCGGCTTCCATTCCAAAGAGTAATATTCGCCGCGGTCGCGCCCCCACGGATCGAACGCGTTGACCACATGCGCCAACTCCGGCGCCAGCTCCGGCGTGGCCCGCAGCAGCACCCGCTTGAGCGGGGAGACCTCCACCAGGTGGCCGTTCGGCGTCCCCTTCTCAATCACCTTGCCGTCCGGTCCGTTGTTCGTCACCCACTCGACGCCGAGATGGGTGTAGAACTCGGGGCGGAAGCTGGAGGTGAAGAAGCGGTCGCTGAAGAGACGCCGGGAGGCGTTGAGGATGAAGACCTGGAATTGGGTCTCCGAGATCGCGAAGCCGTGCGGGCGGGTGAATTCCGAGAGCCAGCCGACGACGGTATCGACATCTTCGATGTTGTCGACCAGGCTCCCGTCGGGATGTCCGAGGCAGTCGGTGATCGGTGTGCCGTCGTCGTTGACCTGAGCGGAGGTGATGACCTTCGACGCATCGCAAATGTGCTGGCCGTAGACCTCGCGCAGCAGTCCCACCAGTCGTCTTTGTTCGACCTCCTCCGGTGAATCTTTCGGAAGGCGCGGATCGATGAAGTCGTCGAAACGGGTCAACTGCTTCAAGCCGTATTGCCGGCGGAACTCATTGAAGCGGGGGACCCCCCGCTCGCGGTCGCGGATCAGATCGAGCGCCGGCACGTCGAGCGTGTTCGTCGCCGTCTGAAGGCGCGGCATCGGGAGGTTCTGGAGGAACTGCGGCTGGTTCTGGAGGGTGAGGAGACCCAGGCGTTGCCGCCCCATCGAAAGGGCCCAGTTGGCGAGGCCGCGGCTCTCCATCGCCGCCGTTGCTTTTCCGCGGAAAGTTTCGATCACCGGAATCTTGTTTCGGATGACATTCGGATCTCCGGCCTCGCGGAATTCGATCAGGTCGGGGACCAAGGCATGCAGCCGGTAGACGGTGACGAACTCCTCCGGGAAGTTGAAGGGGGAGCCGAAGTGGTTGATCCCGCCGTTGACATGGTCGGGGTTCGCGACATTCCAGGTGTCGGTCTTCTTCGGATCGAACTTGGCGAGGATTGCGTCATCCGAATAGACCCGGCTTCCGAGACCGAAGATCCCCGGGCCGGAGGCGAAGACCGAATACCACTGTCCCGCTTTCCGGGCGTTTTCCGAGGCGCCGAAGTTGTCGACCACGATCTTCTCCAACGCCCGGGAGACGAGGTTGTCGCCGTGGATCAGCCCGCTCCAGTTGGAGTTCATTCCGAGGAAGAGCGGCTCATCGTAGAGGAGCTGCGGGGTCCATTCGATCGTGTGGATTTTGGCGATCTCCGCCGAAACGACCAGCCGCGCCGCCTCGAAGAGCTCGTCGTCGGTGACTTCCTTGTTGCGGATCACCGTATCGGGCCGCGCGGGGTTGCGAAGGCCGGAGTCGGCCTCCGGCATCTCCGCCGCCTGCGTCCGGAAGGCGTCGACGAAGAGGTTGTGCTCGCGGGCGAAAAGGTTGTGGTAGAAGCTCATGCCGATCGACCAGTTGTCGGGAAACGCGGTCGCTTCCTGGCCCGACCAGGCGGGATGGATCGGATCGCCGGGCGAAAACGGGGGGAGGTAGCCGGTTTTCTCGCCGGCCGCCTCCCGCTGCGGGATCGAAACCAACAAGAGCTTGGCCCGATCGGCCGGATCGCGCTTCACCCGGCGGCGCGACCTCTCGTCATAGCCGTAGATCTGAGAGGCATCCCACCAGGCGGTGACGTTGTTGTTCGTCGTCTTGTAGGCGCGAGTGAGAACGCGCTTGCCCTTGTGGATGAAGGTCGCGGGATCGCTTTCGTCGGCGGTGAGCGACTTTTCCATCCGATCATCCGGACGGCAGCCGAGCTTCGTAGCCTCTTCCGGTGTGATCGGCTGCTCCACATTGGCCACCTTCTGCGTCGCACAGCCGACCGCCATCATCTCCGGCCCGTTCTCTCCCTCTTCCAGGTGGGAGAACCAATCGTGCGTCATGAACTGAATCCAAAACGCCGCCAGAACGTTGAAGAAGGGGGCCTTCTTGTAGTCGCAGTTCGCTTCGGGCGAGTCGCCGGGGAGCCCCTGCCCTTCTCGGCATTTCTCCGGCTGCGACTGCGGGCGGGTGAAAAGCTTCCGGCTGATCACCTGCGGATCGGGGGTGAGCAGACCGATCCGATCGCCGTGACGGTTCCGGGCCAGTTCGTCTTTACCAAGGTCGGGGAAGGTCGCCTCGAATTGAACGTTTCGGGCGAAGGGCATCTGTGTCGATCCCATCGCCGGGTTTTTGAGATCGTTGCAGATCCCGGTCGGCGTGCGATATCGGATCAATTCCCCCCGGCAGAGCTGCGGGCCGTCCCCCCCGACGGCGGCGTAGTTAGGATGCCTGTTCTGCAGACGCATCGTGTCCCAGACCTTCAATGCCGCACCGGGAATGCCGTCGCGTCCCTGGACATAATCGGGATAGGTCCCGCTGTTGTCGAAGAGATTGAATTTGACCAGCTCCACCCGCTGATATTCCAGATCGAGGAGGGCGCCGTCGATCCCGCGACCGTTCGGATCGAGATGCCGATTGGTCCTGTCGGAGCCGGGGACGCGGCTGCTCAGATCGCCGGTGGCCCAGTAGTTTGACCAATCGAGCCAGGGAGCGCTCCTAAAAGCGGCGGCTTTTTCTCCGCCGCGGCAGCGGGCGGTCGCTTCCTGGACCTTTCCGAGGAACCGCTCGGTCCGCTCGCCCGCGACGGGACGGAACCCGCTCGCCGCCATCTTCGCGCAGCTGTCGAGATCGCGCTGCCCCTCCAGCCGTTTCTTCGCCCCGGCGCATCCGCCCATCACGATGAGGATCAACAATAATGCACAGACCGCTCTTCTCATTCTCCCCTCCTTGGTCGAAGCCGAGATGTCTCTTCCGTCTGCTTGTTCAATGCCGCCTGGTATATCACGCAATGAGATTCAATTCAATAAAAAACAGGGAGAGTCCCCGTGGGCTTGGGCGCGGGCCGATCCCTCCGGAATGTATGCCGGGCGGAACGCTCGGCTCCGGAGGAATGCCAGGGTCCCCGAGAGGGTCCCTTGCTTCCCAAAGCCCACGGGGAGGGGATGCGGCAGCAGATGGGACGGTCTCGACGGCGCAAGAAGAGGCCGAAGGAACGGCTGCCGCAGGCTTTGTATTCATCTCTCATTGGGACTTTGCAACAGAGATGCCGCAGCGGTTTATCTTTCCGCAGGGAGACTTTTACTGGAAAGACAAAGGATTTGTGAGTAGAGGAAAGAATGAAGTTTAATTTTAAGAAGAAGCTGAGAAGTTTTTCGGATACACCCGATTAAAAAGAATACACTTTATTGAACACGCACGCGCGTCGCATTCCTCGCAGCTTGCTGCGAAGGTTAGACGCGAGAATACAAATAGA
Source organism: Candidatus Manganitrophus noduliformans (assembly GCF_012184425.1). Lineage (NCBI taxonomy): Bacteria > Pseudomonadati > Nitrospirota > Nitrospiria > Candidatus Troglogloeales > Candidatus Manganitrophaceae > Candidatus Manganitrophus > Candidatus Manganitrophus noduliformans. The sequence continues at coordinate 972,300 of NZ_VTOW01000002.1, read as the reverse complement.
GTCTTTCCATCCTATCGGGTCGAAGATTCCCCGCAGCTTGCTGCGGGGAGCTTCAATGAGGTCGGGGTTTGTCGTAGGGGCGCACCGATGTGTGCGCCCGTCTTTTTCTTTTTCGGTTGAAAGACAGGGCGGACACTCAGGTCCGCCCCTACCGATCAATTGATTCCTCGGACGACTTTCTTTTCGAAGGGAGATCCTTTTTTAGTACGGCCCTGTGCTCGGATGGTCACGCTTTGAGGCGGCGGATCGGTCAGGGTGAAGGAGAGCTCAAGCACCTGTTCCCCTCCGGCCGGGAGCGTTCCCTGCCAGTGGGGATCGCCTGCCGTGAGCTTCAGACCCTTTGAGGCTTCGACGGTCAGGTGGGTCAAATCGAGATCGGCCCGGCCGAGGAGGGTGACGGTGAGGACCCATCCTCCCCCCGGCGCCGGCACACCGTCAAACAAGATTTCCAGAGAGATCGGCTCCTCGGCCGAGGTGAAGGAAGGAATGAGGAGGGTCCACAGGAGAATGCTTATCCGGAGGCTTCGTTGACGACTCATGCCGGTTTTCACAAGACCTCTCTCATCGCAACGGCCAGATCGCACATCGCCCGCTCGCCGTCGCCGATATTCAGGTGAGTTGGTCTTGATGATAAAGGATCTCTGCTGTCGATTCCAAGAAGAATTTAGGCCGATCGATTTATCGGAGAAGAACTTGAACGATCAGAAAGTAGATCAGAATGCTCAGGACATCCTGAAGAATGGTGGCGGTGGGGCCGGCGCCGAAGGCGGGATCTTTTCCGAGGCGGGAGAGGAGCCAGGGTAAAAAGAGGCCGACGGTTGTCGCAATCGTCCCGGCGGTGATGATGGCCAGACCGACGGCGAGGGCAAGGGGAAAATCGCCGAAGGCGAGCCAAATGGCCGGAACGCTGAAACCGGCCAGCGAAAGCCCGATCAAGAAACCGGTTCGTAATTCGCTGCCGAGGAGATGTCGGAGGGAGAGGTGGCTGAGGGAGAGGCCTCGAACGGCGACCGCTTCGGTTTGGGTTCCGATGGCGTCGGCCAGGTAAACAATTCCCGGAACGAAAAACGAAACGGCGACCCGGGCCGAAAGAAGCCCCTCGAATCGCGACATGATGAACGTGGCGATGAAGCTCCCGATCAGTCCGACCAGAAGCCAAGGGAGCCGATCACGGGTCCGGCGGATCGGGGGGGGCCTCCATCGCGTTTCGGGCGCTTGCCGTTTCTCGGCGGATCCCGGCGAGACGATGGAGATTTTCGACATGCTCCCGCCGGAGAATCTGAAGCAGCGCCTGCGCCGGGACCACCCCCAAGAGCCGCCGGTCCGGTCCGACCACCGGAACCGCCGTCAGGTTGTGCCTCACGGCCAACCCGACGACCCGCTCCTGATCGACATCGGCGTGGACCGCCGGCGGAGGGGGGGCCATCACCTCCCGCAGCCGGCGGTGTCGTCGCGTTGCAAACAGGACGGAGAGGGGAAGAAAGCCTTGGAGACGCTCCTTTTCATCGACGATGTAGACTGCTTCCAAGGCGTCGAACCCCTTCTCGGGGAGCCGCGCGATAACCGCCCCGACCTCTTCTTCGATCTGCGCGGTCGGGATGCGGGTGACGAGGTGTTGCTCCGCCGTCTCTGTGTGATGATTCTGTCGGGGCCGCATGGCCTTTTCCTCCGTTCGATTTCATCATGCCGATCGGAAGGCTCAATTCAAGGGAAGAGATCATGATCAAACCTCCTCCGGAGGATCTCCCCCGCCTCGTTGGTGACGATCAGATCGTCGCCGTCCCAGGCGATCGCCTCGGCTTGACCAAAAAAGAAGAAGATGCTCCGGCGTTTGCCGGCGAGATAACGATCCCCGTCTTTCGGTTTTTCGAAGAGATGGATGGAGTTGTAGGTGAGAACGGAGAGGCGAGATCCGTCGGGGGCGAGGTCCGCGGCGGTGACCAGGCCGTCGATCTCGGTTTTGCCGGCAAAGGTGACGATCTGCTCGCGCTCCGGACGCGACAGGTCGAGCCGATAAAGGAACGTCTCGTCGGCGCCCCGTTCTTTGGTGAGGATGTAAATGGCGCCGTCGGCGAAGAAGCAGGCTTCGGCGTCGGGAGAGCGAAGGCCGGGGTAGCGGAAGGGGAAACGGGCGGCGACATTGACGGTTCGAACGCGCCTTGGATCGACCTCCGGCACCCGATAGACGACGAGATCGGTCCGGCGGTTCCGGTTGTTTCCGATGTCGCAGAGATAGAGGAACCCGACATCGTCGATCGCGATGTCCTCCCAGTCGACGTTCCGTGTGTTCGGAACTTCGACGGCGCCGATCGACCGGCCCTCCCGGGTGACGGCGAAGAGCCGCGGGCGGTCCCCCGAATCGTTATGCGTCCAGAAGACGCCGTCGAGACGGCGGCTCTTCACCAAGCCGGACGATTCGTTGATGGCGGGCTCTTCGAACCGGGCGTCGGGTGTCTCAAAAAGGGTGGCGCGGCCGATCGAAGCCGATCCGGCCAGGAGAACGAAGAGGGCAATGAACCGGACGGCGCGGAAAGCGAGGCGGCTCATCCTTACTTCTTGAAGACCTTCCGAAACCCGCTCAGAAATCCCTTCGGTTCCTGGGCCTGGAGGAGAATTTCGAGCTCGCCGTTATCAAAGAAAACACCTGAGCAGTTGCTGCAGCGATCGATCTTGATCCCGAGATGCTCCACCTCCTGGAGGTCAGAGCCGCACTTGGGGCATTTCATCCAGTGGGTGTTTTTTCGGGCCAGGGCCTCCTCCTCGGCCCGGTGAGAATCGCGCTCCTTCCGCATCTTTTCGATCAGCTCTTGGTTCTTCTTGAAGAAATATTCTTCTTCCTGGTTGTAACCTTGCTTTCTCATATCCAGTTCCATATGCCTCTTCCTTTCTCTGCGAAGATCCGGATTTAAACGGTTAGAGGGAAACGCCGGCCTGTTTGAATCGCTGATCGGTTTTCGCTTGCTTCATCCCGATGGGATGATAACCGAATCGAGGCCCGGATTTCAACGGGGGCCCGGCGCGAAGAGCGATTCGAAATTCTGCGGCTTAGGACAATACGACCAGCCGCTGATCGTCCTGATTCCAGCGCCAGGCCGATTCGCTCCCATGAAGATGAACCCCCCCGAGCCGGCGGTCGATCCCGTTCAGCCCGATCGAATCGGCGTCGCCGGCGAGGACGGCCCGGCCGCTGCCGGTGATCTCAAACATCCGTTCCGTCGTGAGGAGCGGCGAGGGGCCTACGGTGAGCCGCTTGAGCGCGGTGTAGAAGATCAAGTCGGTCATCCAGAAGACCTTCTCGCGGCGGTTGACCTCCCGGAAGATTCGATCGGGCCGGTTCTCCCCGGAGGCGATCACCTCGAGCGCCCACTGCTCGGTCAGGTTCAATCCATTCTTCCGTGAGGGAAACTCTTGGAGATGACGGAGCAGGGCGTCATGGAGGAAGGGGAGGGGGGCGGTGCCGTCGCGAAGGAGCCGCTCGATCCCGGTCGGGTCGGGGGAGCAGAAAGCGCTCCAGGCGCGGCGGGCGAGATCGAGCTCCGCCGCAGTCACCTCGTGCTCGGTTCCGAAGAGCCGGGTTAATTCTTCGCCGCTTAAGTGGCCGAGATGTTTTCCGATGCAGATTAAGAAGAGTTTCGTCTTGCCGAGTTTTTGCCGGGAGAACCAGTCGAGCAGGTAGATGAGATTGATCTGGCAGAAGAGGTCGTGCTCGAACCAGAGGAGCACCCGGTCATGTTCGCGGAAGCGTTCAAGGTTTTGATCCTGTTCGGCGAGAAACGGGAGTGCTTTATCGAAAGGAAGGTAGCCGTTTTCCGCGGCGAACCGCGCGCGGAGTGTTCGCCATTCCTCTTGCGGCAGACCGGCCGGAGTCGGTCCCTGACAGAGCGGATCGGCCCACCGGATGAATTCGCCGGGGAGGCCCGCTTCCTTCAGTTTCGGAAGGATATCCTCGCCGGGCCGGATGTGAAGCATGCTATACCTCTGTTATATATTGTGTGGTCTGCCTGACGGCGAATGCTGCTGAACATTAGAATATCCGAGACGCGTTGTCAAACCCAATAGGAGTAGCTGCAATGGCTAATATTCTTCTCTTATATGATATGACCGAAAGAGATTTTGCAAGGGATTTGAAAGACCTTTTAGAGGAATTAAACATTGGTAAGGTCAAGAGGATTCCAGTGTCTACGAATAAGGGTCTGACACTCGAAGAAAAGGAGAAACAGTGTTTCGATGAAGCAGATGGAGCGCTTTTCCTAATAACGCCTGGCTCAAAACGTCTTGACGACATCTATCCGTCTCCTAGTGTAAATCACGAGATGGGTCAAGCGAAACAAAAGTTTGCAGGGATGTCTCAGAATGTCATCTACCTCGTCGATGGAGAATGTAACCTTCCCGTCATTGATCAAAAGGCAAGAATAGTTTTTAACCGCAAGGATATCCGTTCAGTTGTTGTTGCTTTGACCCAGGTCATTCAAGATTTGAAAGCGGCCGGTTTGTTTCGAACCGCACCGATACCGACAGAGATTAAGCCTGAGCCAAGAACGATAACGTTGGAGGAAATAGCCAAGCGTCTTAATGGAGAAAGAGAGGGAGTGTTGCTGGAGATAAGTAATCGTCTTGACGGGCGTATCAGCGATACTGACCTAAATAAATTTTTAATCGAAAAATTGAAGTTTGATATGAGATCTGTAAATTTTATAAAACAAGATCTGGAGTCTCTTGGTTTTTTGCTTCACTTAAAATCTTTATTCGACAGAGATATACTCTGCAAAAGAGTGGGATTCGGGAATCGGTAGTTTGTCTTCCAGTAGACCCCGCACGTGCATTTCGATCGCCTCATGCATGTTCTTTTCCGCAGCTTCACGAGTAGGCCCTGTGGCGACGCAGCCTGGAAGATCAGGTGAATAAGCGGAGTAATTATCGTTCGCTTTCTCAATGACCACAAGGAAACGGTACACCTTACTTTCCCTCCTTTAATCGCGCCTGCTTCAAAACGCTGTTTAATGTTCCGGGTGCCAAATCGTCACCCGGATGGCCGGCGATCGTAACCCGACCAGGCTTCGTTGGATGTTTATACTGCCGATAGCTCCCTTTTGTAGCGACCAGATACCAACCATCTTTTTCAATCAGCTTTATGATATCACGTACCTTCATGCCAGTCTATCTCTTCACTGACCAATTAGGAGGTGATGATACTTCAGTCCCTTAACAGGGTCGCGTTGTTTGGAAGGATATCGTCGTCGGGCCGGATGTGGAGCATCGGATTACTCCGACGGCTGCTGAAGCGCTTCCATCACCCTTCGAAGAAGATCGTCGGGGCGGTAGGGCTTCGGGAGGAAGAGGACGTTCGTGAAGTCGAAGGAGTGATCGGTCCGGTGGCCGCTCGACATGATGACCTTCAGCTTCGGGTCTATTTGACGAAGTTGACGGAGGACCTCTCCCCCCGATCGATGAGGCATCATCACATCGAGAATGACTAGGTCGATCGTTTCTTTCTCTTTGGAGAAGATCTCGATCACCTCCCTGCCGTCCCCCGCCGTCAGGACCTGATAGCCTTTCTGCTCCAGAATGGCTTTTCCCAGATCGCGAATCGCCTCTTCGTCGTCCACGAAAAGGATCGTTTTTCCGCCGCCCGTGGCCGGTTTTTCGGATGAGGGAGCAATCGATGAAATCGGGGCCTGCTTTGTCCGAGGAAAATAAACCGAGAACCGGGTCCCTTCGTCTCTCGCGCTCTCCAATTCGATCCAGCCTTGATGCGCGGCGACGATTCCGTAGACCGCCGACAGCCCCAACCCGGTCCCCCGCCCGACCTTCTTGGTGGTGAAGAAGGGCTCGAAGATCCGGTGGCGAATCTCCTCATCGATTCCGATGCCGTTGTCGGAGATGGAGAGCCGGACATGGTCGCCGCTTTTGGCGTTGGGGTGCGCTTGGCAATGCGCGTCATCGACGATCATATTTTCGACGCGAATCAGAATCCGCGGCTCCCAGTCGGGCGGCGCGGAAGCGTCCGCATTTTTTTCGATCCGCTCCAGCAGGGCATCGCGCGCGTTGACGCAAAGATTCATCATCAGTTGGTTCATCTCCCCCGCATCGGCCAATACGGGCCAGAGATCGTCGGCGACGTCTATCTCCATCCGGATCCGCCGGTCGATCGCCTGCCGGAGAAGACGCGCCACCTCTTTGACTTCCGTCCCGAGATCTTGCGGCCGCCGGTCGATCGGACTTCGCCGGCTGAACGAGAGGAGTTGTTTGGTGAGCGAGGCCGCCCGCCAGGCGGCCTGTTCGGCCGTATTTACGAGGCCGTGCAATTCGCCCCCGGGAGGAAGCTGATCGAGAACGAGATCGAGGCTTCCCGTGATCGCCGTCAGGAGATTGTTGAATTCGTGGGCGACCCCGCCGGTGAGCTGGCCGACCGCTTCCAGCTTATGGGCGTGCCGGAGCTGCTCTTCGAGCTGTTTCCGTTCGGTGATGTCGTTTAACGTGCCGAAGAGTCCGGTCAAAGCGCCTTTGGGGTCCCGGGCGGTCTGAAGGTAGGCTTCGATCCACCGAACCCCTCCCTCCTTCGTCCGGTAGCGGGTCTCATACCGGGCCGACTCTTTTTTCCCCGTCGTCAGCGAGTGGAGGTGCTCCTCATTTTTTCGCTTGTCGGGAGGGTGAACGTATTTCCAGAAAGGGGCGCCGAGGCTGGCATCGACCGAAAAGCCGGTCATCGTTTCCCAGGCGGGGTTGAGAAATTGAAAGCAGCCGTGGATGTCGGCCTGAAAAATGACTTCCTTTACATTTTCCACGACCGAACGGTACTGCTCCTCCGATCGGCGCAGATTCCGATAGAGAATCAGGTTATCGAGCGCGTCGGCGATTTTTCGGGAAAGGTCTTTGAAGAGCCGCTTCTCGTTCGGGCACCAGACGCGCGGATGGGAGCATTGGTGCAGACCGAGCATCCACGGTTTGCCGAGCTTGGGCCGAAGGGCGGTGGAGATATGGGACTGGATGGAAAAATCTTTTTGCCACGCCGGGTTTCCCGGGATCGGCCGGTCCGGCCCGTAGGTCACCGGTACCGCCTGTTCGAGAGAGGCGCGGCAGATTTCTTGGGCCACCGGATCGAAAGGGATCTCCACGTTCTTGGCAAACGCGCCGGGATATTCCGGAACGGTGCTCTCGACCGGGACGCGCCAGGTGGGGGCGTCCGGATCGCACGGATATAAAAGCCATGCGCGGTCCGCCTTGAAGATCTGGCGGATCCGCTCGATGACCCGGGTGATCATCTCTTCCACGTCGTTCGTCTGCTCGATGATTTCGGAGATCTGCTGCATCGCCGAGATGTAGGCCAATGTGGCCCGCCGGGTTTCCTCCAGCCGCTTGCGCTCCAGGGCGGCGGAGATGATCTCCCCCACCATCTTCAAGAGGCGGATGTCCGCTTCGGCCCACCTCTTTTCGGCGCGGATCGAGTCGAAGCCGATAAACCCGACCAAGACGCCGCCATAGGTGACCGGGACCGAAAGAACCGAGCGGACGCCGTCTTGCTCGAGAATCGATTTTTCGGCCGCGGCTTCGGGAGGAAGGTCGGCGACGCAGGGGATATGGATGCTTTCAAAACGGCGGAGTTGGTCCATCCACCAAGGAAAGACGTCGACCGAGAGTCCTTTGACATTGTCGATGATCGAGGCGATTCCTTCGGCGCACCACTCGTGGGTGTTCTCGATCTTGGTCCCCTGATCGGTAAAAAGGTAGAGGTAGCTGCGGTCGTCCCCGGCGAACTCGCCGATCGTTTTGAGGGCCCAGTTGATCCCGTGGTCGGTTTCTTCCGGGGGAAGGTTAATGAAGTAGGTGGAGATGGCCGTAATCTGTTTTTCAATGCCGATTCGATGTTGAAGCGCCTCTTCCGGCTTGAATCGATCGGTCATTGAATGGCCCTTGGAGAGTTGTCTAAAAGAATGGCGCAATCATAACATGACTTTTTTGTTTGATCCACCCTGGATATACCTACTGATATCTAAGCGCCTCGGCCGGATCAAGGTTCGACGCCTTAAAGGCCGGGTAGAGGCCGAAGGTGATTCCGACCGCCATGGCGAAGAAGAAGCCGAGGAAGACGGCGCTCGGCAGAAGCACGGCGTTCCACCCGGTGATGGCGCGGCTGGCGAGCCAGCCGAAACCGAGGCCGAGGCTGGCGCCGAGCACGATTCCAACAATCCCTCCGATCGTGCTGATGGCGACCGACTCGATCAAAAATTGTGTCAGGATCGCCCGGCGGCTCGCCCCGACCGCCTTGCGCAGTCCGATCTCGCCGGTCCGCTCCGTCACCGTCACCAGCATGATGTTCATGATTCCGATCCCGCCGACCAGGAGCGAGAGGGCGGCGGTGCCCCCCAAGATCACGCGGAAGGTAAAGATAATCAGCTCGGTGTTTCGGACCAGCTCGTCCTGGCTTCGAATTACGAAGTCCTCGACCCCGTCGTGCCGCTGCAGGAGGATCGACTTGATCATCGCGTCGGCCTTCTTCATATTCTGCCGCTCGTCCACCTTCACGATGAAGGAGTTGAGCTCATCGTTTCCTTTAAAGAGCTTCATCGCCGTTGTCGCCGGGATCAGGACCGTCTCGTCGTAATTGATCCCATGCAGGCTCCCTTTCTCCGCAAGGATGCCGACGACGATAAAGCGATGATCGCCGATTTTGACGTCCTGGCCGAGCGGGTCGGCGCTCCCGAAGAGCTCTTTTACGATCTCGGTCCCGAGCACCGTCACCTTTTTGAATTCGGCGCTGTCCTCCGCGGCGAGGAACCGGCCCCGATCGACGTCGTAGTTTCGTATCTCCCGGTAGGTCTCGAGGACCCCTTCGACCATGCCGCTGTAATCGCGGTCGCCGTATTTAAGGTGGGATTGGAAGTTGATGACCGGCGTGACCTGCTCGGCGTAGGGAACCATCGCTTTGACCTGCTCGATGTCGCCGTAACGGAGCCCTTTGGAGCGGCCCGGGAATTGGCGGAGCTCCTCTTCATTCAACTTCTTGGGACGGATCGAGAGGAGGTTGGTCCCCATTTTTTCGATCATCTCGACAGTCATTTTCTGGCCCCCTTCGACGATCGACGACATGGCGATCACCGCCGCGACGCCGATGATCACCCCCAGCATCGTCAGGCCGGAGCGGAGCTTATTGGTCGAGAGATTCTTGAAGGCATCGGTAAAGATTTCGAAGAAATTCATCGGAATGATCCTTCTTTGTAGGGGCGACCCACCGGGTCGCCCTCGTTTCGCGAACGGATCCGGGCGAGGCGTCTCCTCGCCCTACGAATTCCGTTTCACATCATCCACGATCCGGCCGTCTTTTAATACGATGGTCCGCTCGGCCGAATCGGCCAGCTCTTTGTCGTGCGTCACCATGATAATGGTGTGGCCGTCCCGGTGGAGCTGGCGGAGAAGATCGACGATCTCGTGGCCCGATTTCGAGTCGAGGTTCCCGGTCGGCTCGTCGGCCAGAATGATGTCGGGGCGGTTGACCAGCGCCCGCGCGATCGCCACCCGCTGCTGCTGTCCGCCGGAGAGCTGGTTCGGCCGGTGGTGAATCCGGTCGGCCAGGCCGACTTTGGCCAGCGCTTCTTTCGCCCGGGCCGTCCGTTCTTCTTGCGGAAGACCTGCATAAAAGAGGGGGAGCGCCACGTTCGCCAGGGCGCTCTGGCGGCCTAAAAGATGAAACGTCTGAAAGACGAAGCCGATTTTCCGGTTGCGCACCCGGGCGAGGTCGGGATCGGAAAGATGCTGGGTCTCTTCTCCCTTTAGAAGGTAGGTTCCCGAGGTCGGGCGGGAAAGGCAACCGAGGATATCGAGCAGGGTCGTTTTCCCGCTCCCGGAAGGCCCGATGATCGAAATAAAATCTCCGCTGTCGATCGTAAAGCTGATCCCATCGAGGGCCCGTACCGCGACCTCTCCCATTTGGTAGGTTTTGGTGACCTCTTTCACTTGGATCAGCATGGTTCGGTGCCGGCTAGAAAGTGTGGTGCCGAAGTTAGAATAACAAAAGGAGGATAAAAATTCAATTTTGATCGATGTGGCGTGTCCAATCCGGTCGTTGACGCTTAATCACTTTAAGGTATACTTAATCGGGTAAAGAAAGATGCAATTATTCCGTACAGGAATTTTATAAAAAACGCTCAGATCTCCCGGAAAGGGGTGCTTTGTGCAACACTTCGATCGCATATTGTCCGTGGTTTTAACCGCAGGGTTTCTACTCGCCGGCTGCGGCGGGGGCGGCGGAAGTTCCGACGCGTCTCCGACATCCCCGGAAACGACCACCCTGCGCGGCGTCATTTTGGAGACGGCGGGGACCGATCAGACCAAGGTGGCGGAGAGCGCCACGATTACCGCGGAGGTGGTGACCGCGGAAAAGCCCGGACTGGCGAAGACCGACATCCTGACGGCCCAGACAAACTCGGATGGAAGTTTTGAAATCCCGGAGGTTCCCGTCGGGGCGACCGTCACGCTGACGATGAGCAAGGAAGGTTATACCTCCACGACGAAAGAGATCGCCGTTTCAGGCCTGACGTATGCCGGCGCTTCTCTCCAGCGGAAGGACGAAACGTCTGTGATCCTTACCGCCTCCGGAGGGACCTTGACGACCGACGGCTCGGAGTTAGTGGTCCCGGCCGGCGCTTTAAATGAAGATGTCCCGGAGGTCACGATCACTTCTTATCATACCGCCCAAAATCTTCCGGTTCCGCTCCCCGACGGCGCCACCCCGCTGGCCGGGGCGGATCTGAGCGCGTCGACCGAAGTGGTCTTTAACGCCGGGTTCGGCGCCGCTCTGATGACCCAGCCCCCTTCAAATCTCACTGCCGATGATCTTCAAGACGCCGATATCCGGCTTTTTGAATTCACCGCACTCGGCTGGCAAGAGCGTCCGGGGAAGGGGGTCTTGCTGACCGCGGGACCGTATGCCGGTTCCCTCGGGCCGGATCCAAATGATCCCGCGAGCCTCTCCGGCCTTTTTCCCGCCGTTTATGCCCGGATGGGGATCCTCCCAGGATCGGTGAGTGGAACGGTCCGTAATACCGCCGGCACACCGCTTCCCGGCGTCTACGTTTTTGGGGGAGGGGATCTGGCGATTACGGACAGTAATGGAAACTATCAGTTGCAAAGGGTCTCGATTCTGAAAGAAACGGGAGAGAATATCCCTCTGATCGCTGCGACGTCCGGCTTTTTAGCGGGCGCTCAGGTGGCGACGCTTGCGCCGGGAGGGACGGCCGCTGTTGATTTCACGCTGACCAGCCTGATCCAAATTCCAACGATCGGCTCAAACTCGGAAGGCTTTTCTATCGGGACGATCCGACTCACTTTTACCACGCCGCTATCGAATCTCATTCCGATTGAGGGGGAGATCGTTCGAAATAATGTTACTCTCGGAACCTTTTTGCTCGACCCGGGCGAGTCGGTTTTTATTATCTACATCACGGACGGAAGTTTTTCGACGGTGTATGCGCTGGATATCCTCGTCTTGTCAGGAGCGGTCGATTTTGACATACAGGGCCAGGCCAGCACGTTGAATGCCGGCCAGGACCAGCTTTTTATCCTGTAACGTTCAGGCGTTTCTCCCACCTTTATGCCCGTTCCTTGGAATTCCGTTTTGGCAGGATAACTTGATCCCCCTCCTTCAAGCCTTCGGTGATTGTGATGACACTCTCATTCCGAAGGCCGAGGACGATGGGGCGGAGCTGATCCTCGCCGGAGGGGAGGCGCAGGGTGACCGCACTCTTCCCGTCGTTCTGGTTCAGCGCGATCAGGGGAAGGTAGAGGACATCTTTGGCGACATCGGTAATGATGTCGATGTTGGCGGTCATCGACGGTTTCAATCGCTGGTCGGAGTTGTCCAATTCGATCGTGACCTCGTAGGTGACGATGTTGTTGTTTTTCTCCCCCTTCGGAGAGATTTTGACGACGCGTCCCTGGTAGATCTGGTTGGGGACGGCGTCGAGGCGGATTTCGGCCGACTGGCCGGCTTTCACCTGGCCGATATTCACTTCGTTGATCTTGGTTTTCACCCACATCTTCGAGAGATCGGCGATCTTCATCAGCGTCGTCCCCCCCGAAAAACCGGAGGTCCCGGAAGAGACGATCTCGCCGACCGAAACGCTCAGCTCCAGGACCGTCCCGGAGAGAGGAGCGTGGATGGTGAAGTCGTCCGGTTCATCGCTCGTCAAGTCCCGTTGAAGATATTTCTCATAAAGCGCTTTGTTCCCGCTGAGGGTGAGGAGAAGCTGGCGTTTGGAGAGATCGTACCTGATCTGCGCGTTGTCACGCAATTTCTGGGCGCTCTCCAGCTCCTTTCGGGCGACGAACCCCTTCTCGAAGAGCTCCTTCATCCGGTTGTATTCCCGCTCGGCCTCTTCGAGGTTGAGCCGTTCCTGCTCGATCGTCGCCCGCGCCTCGGCGACCCGCCGTGCCTGAGTTGATTCCTGCTGGATCCTCGCCAGCGGCTGCCCCGCCTCGACGGTATCACCGGAACGGACGAAGAGTTTTTTCACCTCGCCGGCCTGCTCCGACTTGATTTCGACGATGTTGGTCGGCTCCAACGACCCGGTCTCGGTCGCCTTGGCGACGACATCTCCCCGCTTGACGACGACGATCTCCTCGTCGGCCGCCGCGTGCCGTCCCTTGCCGCGGAAGGTCGCGATCCCGGCGATCAATACAAAGATGACCAGGGTGAGGGTGATCGTTTTTTTTCTCATCGCTTCTCTCCCGCGGCCGAGACCGTCTCGATGTTAAAGCGCTCCAATAAGAGGCCGGTGACCCGGTCGAGATTGATCAGCGCTTTATTATAATCGGTGATCGCCCGGATCTCCCTTCCCCGCGCATCGGCAAGCTCCGTTTGAAACTCCAGCAGATCATGGCTGCTGATCAGGCCGAGAGCGGCCCGTTCGTTTCCGGCCGAGAGCTGCCGCTCGGCGAGGATCCGGGCGCGCCGGTTCGATTCGATCCGGCGGTAGTCGGTCTCGACCCGCCGCAGACCCTCCTTCGTTTCGAGGGTGATTTGTTGAACCGTCCTCTCCTTGAAGAGGGCCGCCTGGTTCCATTCCGATTTTGCCCGTTGAACGTTGGCCCGCGCCGAGCGATTGCCGAGAGGAAAGCTCAAGACCACGCCGGCTTCCCAATGGTAGAAGTCGCCCGATTCGATCTGGTCGAGCTCGGCGTCGTAACTCCCGCCGATTCCGTTCAGGCCGACGCTTCCGACCAGATCGAACGAGGGATAGAGCTGGTTCTCGGCGATTCGAATCGAGAGGGCGCGGTTGCGCAACTCCATCTGATGCTGCGCGATCTCCGGCCGCTCCCTCAGCGCCGTCGCCAAGAGCGCCGACTCCTCGAATTCTTTGCGCGTGTCGGTCGGTGTCTCCGTCGGAAGAAGAGGGGGCGGGTCGCTGATCGGTTGTTCCGGAAGGTTAAGGAGCCGGCGAAGCAGATCTTCCGTGTCCTGGATTGCCTTTTCGGCCACCACGACTCCTTCGACCCGGGAGGCGACCCCCGCCTCGGCGACCAAAATCTCGATCGGTGCCAGGAGTCCCAACTGAACCTTGTTTCGGTTGAGCTCCAAGAGCTGTTCGGCGGCCAGAAGGAGTTGCTGCTGCACCTTCAAATTCTCCCGTTGGAAGATCAGGTCCCAATAGACGTCGCTGATCTCCAGGATGATTGCCATCAATTGGGATCGGAAGACCGATTGCGAGATCTGCAATTGAGTCCGAGCGATCCGTAGGGGGCCCTGCGTGATTTCACGTCCGAATCCGCGCAGAAGCGGCTGGGTAAAGGTGAGAACCGGCTCTCCACGAAACGTCGGATTGATCTGCTGGAGGGTGGCGCTGGAGCGGGCCTGTGAAAAGGTGACGTCGTAATCTCCCCCCCAGCCGAAGCGGTGATTCAGCCCGAGACTCAGCCGCTGGTTTTCCTGTTCGAGTTGGTCGGTCCGAATAAAGCCGGTCTCGATGACCGAGGTGCTCTCCCGGACCGTCTTGTCGGCGCGGGCGTCGAGGTGAAGAATCGGATCGAATTGGCCGCGCTCGAAGAGAACGGCCGATTCCTGAAGGCGGATATTTTCCCGTTCCACTCTAAGATCAACGTTGTTTTCAAGCGCAATGCCGACCGCCTCTGCGAGCGAGAGCGGACGGGGCGGGATTTCCGCCGCTTCGAGAGAGGCCGTCTGGAAAAAGGGGGAGAAAAGCAAGGCGAAAGAGAGCATGACCACGATCCTGGAAGGGAAGTTCGGCATAAGTGGATCTTAAGATAACAAATGCAGGATGAAAATTCAACGAGCGAAGGAGGATGTGCTCATTTGAAATTTTTGATGGCGTAGGGGCGACCCGTTGGGTCGCCCTTCTTTTGCGGACAGGGCGAGTCGCCGCCTCGCCCCTACACGTCACGGCGTCGTATTCGGAAGAGAAGGCTTTATCTCCGGAGGGCTCTTTCGGAGAACTGGTCGTCTTGCAGGCCGATGTTGATCTTCACGTCGCTCACCTCGACGAAAGTCTTTCTGGAAGATTCCGCGTTGACGACCTGAGAGCCCTTCCATACATATGATTTATCCACCTGTTGCCAGTCGATCCATTGCGTCTTCAGCAGGGTTCCATCGTCGGAAAAGTAATCGACCTTTCGAAGGGTTCCCTCGTTTTTGGAGAGGTGGAGAATCTTTTTCCCATAGAGATGGTGATCCTTGAGCTTGCTCTCAACCACGTAACAGGGCTCGCCGCGGACTTCGCTTTCGGGAAGAAGTTGGTGCGCATCCCATTCGACAGGACGCTGGTGCATGTCTTCAAAAAGAAGATCGGAATCGGGCTCGTTGTCGTGTTTGTGCCGTCCCGGTTGAAGACGCCGGACCTGGCGCAGTTCCGGGAGATAGAGCCAGAGGTCGGCCTGGTTTTCTTGGGCCCGTTCCCAGAGAAGGAACTTGATCCCTTTGTCGCTGACCGGCGATTCAGTGACGAGGAGCGTCTTGCTGTGGAGATTCTCCTGGCCGGCGTAATTCTTCCAGTAGAGCCGAAAGATTGTTTTCTTCTCGGTTCCGTCGGTATCGACGATCCGGAAGGTCACCTGCGAGGTCTGATCCTTGATCCCATACATCCGCTTGTGAGCCGCCTTGAGGATCGCTTCGGCGGTGGGTCCTTGTTTGGGTGGGGCCTCCTGAGCGGTCAGGAGCGGGGTGGGGAGGAGCAAGAGAGAAAAAAAGAGGAAAAATCTTCCGATAACGGTTTGCATCGTCATAAAGCGGCTTCCTTTCTCCGCCGGAAAGAGGGGAGAAGCGTTCGTTTCCGGCAGCCGAAGAGGAAGCGTATCAAAAACCCTGTAATCCGTCAAATCGCCTTCCATGATTCTCCTAGGTAATTGGGATGGGTCGGCGCTTTTCCTTTTTTCTCCGTGGTCGATCCCGAGCGATCGCTCGAATCGCCCTTCTCAATTTCTATCGAAGGAGGTTGACATGGAGGGCTTTTTCTCATTATGATCAAAAAATCCTTTTTGATTAAAACGGGAGCCTCTCCGTGGCCGATATGTCGGACAAACGAAAATCAAATCAGATCGCTTTTATTCTCTCCGGGATTCACCCGGGGCTGGGGCAGTTTTACAATGAGGATTGGGGGAAGGGGATCGCCTTCTTCGTTTCATTTTTCTTCTTGAACGGTTTGCTTCTCCCCGAAAGTTATCTTGATATTTTGCGGATGAAAGTGCCGATGAGCTGGAATCTCTTCGTGCGACTCCTCCTGCTCGGCGCCTTCTGGGCAGTTTCCATTTATGATGCGGATCGATCCGCAAAGAGAAGGAACGCCGCCCTCTCCGCCCCGTCCCGGACTTAGTCTTTCTCACCCCCGAGCACTGCCGATCCGAGGCTTCTTTCTTTTTCTCCCACTCCATTCAGAGGCAATTTCCGTCTGCAGGTGGCAAGTTGAGATTTCATCTGGTAAACTGAGGCGATGATGAAGAAGCTCTTATCGGGATGGCTTGGATTTTTTCCGTTAAGAGGGTTTTTTGACCGGCGCCTGCCAGGTTCATCGTTTTCCGGGAAAATGCGATACAACGTTTCTGAAATACAACTTGCCAGCGGAATGAAGAGAAGATTATAATTAGTCACAAGAATCGGTGTGCCAAAGGAGTCGCCCCGGTGGATCAATTGCAAAGGCTTCAGGGAAAACAGGTCGAAGTCGTTTATCAAGGGATCGTTTATAGGGGGACATTGGTCGGCGCAAGCGAAAGTGAAGTCTATCTTCAAACGCTGAACGACTGGGTCACCCTGCCGATGGAAGATGTCACCGACGTTCGAGAGGCGAGCGGAAATGGAGCGTGAGAGCGAAGGACCGAAGATTCCTGAAGTAAAAGAGGTTTTCCACGGCGGTCCCATCGGAAACGGGATGGCTCCTCCGATGCAGGAGGAGAGCTGGGCCGCGGCAGGGGAAGAGGAAAAGACCCGGTTTGCCGTTCCTGCTATCCTCTTTCTCATCACCATTTTTACCACCCTTCTGGCGGGAAGCTACCAGGAGGGGGGAGAGCCCTTTCGCCGTCCCGCCGACCTGGTAAAGGGGATTCCCTTCTCGTTCACGTTGATGTCGATCCTTTTTGTTCATGAGATGGGTCACTACGTGACGTCAAAGTATTACGGGGTCAAAACGACCCTCCCCTATTTTATTCCGGGTCCCTGGGCGCCCTTCGGCATCGGAACGTTCGGCGCGTTTATCCGGATGAGATCCCCCATTCTCCGAAAGAACGCCCTCCTCGACATCGGCGCCGCCGGGCCGATCGCCGGATTCGTTGTCTCCATCTTCGCCGTGGGGGTGGGGCTTTACTCATCGAAAATTGTGGAGATTCAAGAGGGAAACGCCTTGCTTCGCCTGGGCGATCCGCTGATGTTCACCTTCTTGGCCCATTTCCTCGGGAAGGTTCCTCCGGCCGGTTATGATGTGGCGCTTAGTTCCGTCGCATTTGCCGGATGGTTCGGCTTGTTTGTGACCTCCATGAACCTCCTTCCGATCGGTCAACTCGACGGGGGGCATATCGCTTACGCCCTGCTCGGACGCAAGCAGCGGTTCCTCTCGATCGGGATGGTGGTGACCCTGATTATCCTGGGGGTGATCGGATGGCCAGGCTGGTATATCTGGGCGATCTTAATCTCGTTCCTGGGGCTTCACCATCCGCCGACGATCGACGAAGATGTGCCGCTCGATTTGAAGCATCAATTGATCGGGTGGGGATCGATCGTTCTCTTCATCGTGACCTTCATGCCGGTTCCGTTCAAGATCTAGACGATTGGCGCGCGTTCCGGGGGCTTTTGGGGCGATAGAACCCCGGGGTTATCCTGAAAGCGCATCCAGGTCGGAGGATTCTGAATTGAGGAGGGTTTTTTCTTCGATCCCCAGGAAAATGTCTACCAGCTTCGGATCAAATTGGCTTCCCTTGAACCGCCGGATTTCATCCCGCGCTTCGGCCAGCGTGACCTCTTGTTGATAGGGGCGGGGAGTCGTCATGGCGTCGATCGTATCGGCGATGGCAATGATCCGAGAGAAGAGCGGAATCTCTTCTTTGGAGAGACCCTTCGGATATCCGCTTCCGTCCCACCATTCGTGGTGATGGAGGATCGAGGAGAGAATTTCCTGGGAGAGGCCGATCGTCTCCAAGATTTTGACGGCGTTGCCGGGATGCGACTTCATCAATTCGAATTCGTCTTCGGAGAGCTTGCTTCCCTTTTTAAGGATGTCGTCGCTGCTGCCGATTTTGCCGATATCGTGCAGGATCGCGGCAATGATCAAGTCTTGCATCCGTCCCTTTGAGAGTTGCAGTGCTTTCCCGATGATCCCCGCATATTGCGCCACTCCGGAGGAATGGCCTTTGCTGAATTGGTCTTTGATCTCGATGGCGGCGACGAGGGCCTGCAGCGTTCGAAGATAGCTGTTCCGAATGTCGCGGTAGAGGCGCGCATTTTCGATCGCGACCGCAATCTGTCCGCAAAAGATCGAGATCAGCCCCAGATCGCTCTCCCCCAACGGCTGGCCGCGGTTGAATTTCGAAAGATTCAGAACGCCGATCACCTTCTTTCGAATCATGATCGGAACCGCCAGTCCGGACGCGACCTTTTCATCGTCGAGGAGACCCTTCAGATCCGGGTTTTCTTCGATCCCTCCTTGCACCAAAATCGGCTGCTTCTTCTCCACGGCCAATCCGGCGATTCCTTCTCCCACATGTTTTTTTAGCTTGTTTTCATCCAAATTCTCGAAGCCGGTGGTGGCTTTCACGACGAGTTCGCCGGTTTTTTCGTTCAGAAGCATGATGCTGGCACGGTCCACTTTGAGTTCCGTTTTCACCAAATCGACGATCAGGCGCATCAGATGGGTGAGATCGGTCTGCATCATCAACTGTTGGTTGACCTGAAAGAGCGGCATGAGCGATTTCATCCGGACGTTTTCCTGCCGCAACCGGTATTTGTCGAGGGCGTTGTGGATGGCGGAGAGGAGCTCCTGGCGCGTGAACGGTTTAAGGATAAATCCCATGGCGCCCATTTTGAGCGATTCGATGGCGGTGGTGATCGTTCCGTGGCCGGTGATCACGACCATGATGATTTCGGGCCGGACCGATCGGGCCATCTTCATCAGTTCCAGGCCGCTCATCCCAGGCATTCGGATATCGGTGAGGAGGATTTCATAAGGGCCTTGCTCTAAAAGCTTCATCGCCTGCATCCCTTGAGAGGCGGTTTCAACATTGAATCCTTCAGAGGAGAGAAATCGTTGGCCCAGCTCCAGGATGGTCCTCTCGTCGTCGACCACCAAGATCCGCTCTTTAGACATTTCGGCTCCCCTGATGCGAGAGGGCGGGGAGCTTGATCATGAAATTGCTCCCTTTTCCAAGCTCGCTTTCGACTTCCATCCTCCCGCCGTGTTTCTCGATAATATTGTAGCTGATGGAGAGGCCGAGACCGGTCCCCATCTGCCGGCCTTTCGTGGTAAAGAACGGATCGAAAATGTTTTGAAGATGATCCGGATGGATCCCCATGCCGGAATCTTTGAATTGGATCATGACCATCTCTTCGGACGGACTCTCATGGAGGGAAGTTCCGTTCAGCATGAGCGGTTTTTCCGGGAGGGTCGTTGTCTCGATCGTCAGCATCCCCCCTTTGGGCATCGCATCAAACGCATTTTTAATCAAATTGATGAAGACCTGCTTGAGTTGATCGGCGTCGGCCTGGACGAGGGGGAGATCCTTTGCAAACTTCTCGACGATATTGATGTTGGAAGTTTTTGCTTGATATTGAATCAGGGTGAGCGTATTTCGGATGACGCCGTTGATGTCGATCGGCTCTTTTTTGGAGCCGTGAGAGCGGGAAAAATCGAGCAGATTGCGGACGATCTGCCGGGAGCGCAACGCCTCGCTCTCGATCACTTTCAGATCTTTCGTCCGAGGGTCATCGGGGGGCATTTCGGAGAGGAGGAGGCTGGTAAAGCCGAGGATGCCCGTGAGCGGATTGTTGATCTCGTGGGCGACGCTGACCGCCAGTTCTCCGACGGAAGCGAGCTTGGCCGACTGCATCAGCTGTTCGCTTTGGTTCTTTTTCAGCTCTTCCATCTGTTCCTGGACCCGTTTATAAAGCCGCGCGTTCTCGATGGAGGTGCCGGCCTGTGAAAAAATGATCTCCAGCATCGAGAACTCATCTTCCGTATAAATGTCTTCCGATCGTTTGTCGTCGAGAAAGAAAAGCCCGGTGAGGCGTCCCTTGATATAGATGGGGCCGACCAGCGTGACGCTCAGCTTCTCCATCTCCCGGATCAGCACGGTCAAATCACGATCGCTGGGATCTTCTTCGGACTGTTTTGCGATCTCATTATACACCAGAAGTTCTTTCTGAATCCCTTGAATATTGAAATATTCGATCAGAGGATTATTGGAGGAAAGCGCAAGGGTGGGTTCATTAAAACCCTCTTGGGCGCCGATAATGACAAAAGGGGATTCCTCTTCCACCAGGAGAATCGCCATCTTCTTCGCCGTCAATTTGGTCATCAACGTGTAGGTGAGATCTTTGCAAAGCTTTTCGAGGTTGATCGTGTTGCGCATCATGGTGGAAAGCCGGGAGAGGAGGAGTTTCTGGTCGTATTCTCCTTTGAAAAAAATCCGATCGGTCGCCCGCTGAAAGAAACGCTTCAACGGCTCGAAACCGACGGCCACCAGAAGGGCGGAGAGGAACATCCGGAAGGTCGGCTCGGATTTGTCCCCCAAGGTATTCTGGGAGAAAAGGATCATGAAGACATAGACGGAAAAGGTGATGATCAAGAGCATGGAATAAACGAGGGTCCGCTTTAGGATGATCTTGATGTCCAGCAGGCGGTAGCGAACGATGGCATAGGCGATGAAACTGCTCATGATGATGGTTAAAATCTGGCCGAGCCAGTTGAGCGAGAAAATGCCGAGGGTCGGCAGGATTAAATTGGTGATCATCCCGAGATTGGCCGAGATGAAGGTGCCGAAAAAGACGTAGCGGATCTGCATCCGGCCGATTCCGGAGGCGTTGAAATATTCCTTGCTGAGAATAATGAAGGACCAGCAGAAATAGGCGATGATAAAGATGAAATAAATCGGATAAGCGGGTCCGAAAACAATTTGCTTTTCGCCGGAGGAGGTGTGGAGCACCGCCTGGATAACCATCTCCGGCCACAGGGTAAGCCCCAGAATCCCCAATGCGGGTGCAAGGGGGAGCAGATAGGAGAATCGAGAAGAGCGCTCCTGACAAAGGAAGGTGAAATTGAAGAACAAGAAGGAGGTCACGATGGAAATCGGGCTGATGTATAAAATCTTAGACCAGAGGAGTGATGCGGCCGGATCGACGGCGGAACGGAAGGGAATCACCGAGAAGCACCAGGAAGCGACGCTCAACGCCACCAGACTGTACAGCGCGTTCAGGGTGTTCTTGCGGCCCCGGGACCAAACGACAAAACCCAGCGCCAGGTTGGTGATTCCCGCCAAAAAGCTAAGACTATTTTGGATGTCCATCTTGTTCCCGCTCTACTTGGGAAAGAGCTCGGCCATCGGCTGGTGGAATGTCTTGATATACTCTAACTTTTCCTGTGAGACCAATTCGTTGAAGCTTCTGAGGGGAGCAATTTTAAATTTCATCTCTTCGCTCCATCGGGTCATTTGATGGACGAGCTGGTCGTCGAATTGTCCGACGGCGAAATGCCCTTTCCAATTGCGCGCGGCCAAAATCATCACCTCCCCGCAGCAGGTGAAAACATCGTCGGACTGCGGAAAGCCGAATGAAAAATGGGTGTCGACGCCGGGAGCCTGTGCAACCACATCCAGGATGAGAACGTCGGGCCTTGTCCAGACGAGGTCCTTGGAGGTGTTCCGGGGCTGCGTGTCGTCGAGTACGACTGCGCCGGGCTTCAAGTGCTCCGGCTTGATGAGAACCTCGACCGAATTCGTGACGACGATGACGATGTCGGCCTGGCGAAGACTATGAAGGGTGGTGGCCACTTCGATGGCGACCGATTTTATTTCTTGCTGCAGAAGATCCAACGCGACTCGCTTCGCCGGGCGATCGACGAGGAGTAATTTTCCTATTTTCCTCTTCTCGGAAAGGATCCGCGTGCAGGGGACGCCCATATAGCCGGCCGCGCCGACGATCGCCAAGGTTTTTTGCTCCAGGTCCATGTTCAAGACATGGGCAACCTCATCCAGCATCTGGAGGATGACCGAAGTGGTATAGGCATGTCCCGTGGTGACGCCGATGTCGGTTTTGTCGGTCAGGTATTCGCCCCCCATGCTCATGGAGGTGGAAAGCGCGCCAAGGCCGATGACTTCGCAGCCGAGCTTCTCCGCCAACCGGGCCGTTTGAAGAATCCTTTTTTTAGCAAGGCGCTGATTGTAATGCATCTGCTCGGGTGTCAGCGGGCAGATGACGATATATCCGGTCTTATCCTCCCCGTCCGCCGACTTCAGGCCGGTAATGCGGGAGCCGATGATCGGCCACAACATCCGTGTGGCGCGTTCGACCCAATGGGGTGGAAAATAAGACGAAAAGGGATACTTTCTCGAAACATCGGTGAGGTCTCTTGGGTGGATAAGGAAGGCATAATCTCCCTTGCGGATCACGAGGCGAGCGATGATCCGGGGGAACCACAAAATAAAGAGGTCACGAAGGGCGGCCAGAAAAAGCGCCAATGAATTGATGGTGAGTTTAAAAAAAGAGGGTTTCTTCCTGGATTCTTTATCGCTCATCTGACTCCCGCTGGAGAGTTCGAATATATTGAACAAAACTGAACAGGGCTGTCGATGGCTAAAAAGCAATTCTTATACCAATAATGTATTGCAAGGAGGGTTCATTATGCCATTCAAAATCAATGGGTTATAAATATTTTAAGAATGCCCTGAAAAAAGTAAGACCGAAAAGAGGACGAGATTACCCATCAGTTGACAAAAAATGTCATTCTGTCTGGTATCCCGGCGTGCTGCTGCACGGACTTCCCCTGATGATTCACGGACTGAACTAAGACGAGACGGATATAAAAGAAGGCCGGGGGAGCGGATGCCCCTCTTCGGCTGCCGGTCAGCGGGGGGCTTCATCCGACCTTTTGCAACACATCAATCATCTCCCGATGAATTTTCCCGTTGCTGGCGAGCAATTCCGAATCGTAAATGGAATAGGATTTTCCGGAGAAGTCGCTCAATTTCCCGCCGGCCTCGGTCAGAATCAAGCTTCCGGCCGCGGTATCCCACGGCTGGAGCTTGAGTTCCCAGAAGCCGTCGAGCCGGCCGGAGGCGACATAAGAGAGATCGAGCGCCGCCGAACCGGTTCTGCGGACCCCCTGGGCCTTCATGCTGAAATTGATAAAATGATTGAAGTTGTTGATCGGATCGGTTCGAACATCGTAGGCGAAACCGGTGACAAGAAGACTCTTGCTCAGGCGCGTGACCGAAGAGACGGAGATCGGTTTTTCGTTGAGGAAGGCGCCCTTCCCCTTTTCGGCGAAGAAGAGTTCGTTCCGAAGGGGATCGAGCACGATGCCCAACTGCACTTTTCCCCGTATTTCCACCGCGATCGAAACGCAGAAAAATGGAAACCGATGGGAGTAATTGGTGGTTCCATCCAACGGATCGATAATCCATCGGAAGGGGGAGGGCTCGGTTCGATCGTGGCCCTCCTCCGCCAGGACCTGATGGCCGGGGAACTGTTTGTTGACCAACGCCACGATCGCTTCTTCAGAGCGATGATCGATGTTGGTCACCAGATTGAGGTCTCCTTTATAAGAGACCGTGACCTCTCCTTCCAGTCCTTTCTTGAGAATCTGTCCCGCCTTTTTGGCGGCGCGGAGGGCGACTTCGCGAATGCGTTTCATTTCCGTCATGGCTGCAATATATCATGTTTTATACCGAAAGTTAAAAAAATGTGATCAGTTGCCGATCCGAATCAAAGCGGATATAATCATTCACATCCATGAAAGATCGATTTGTTTTTCTTCCATCCGTCCCCCATTCTTCGTTCCCTCCGCCGCGCCGTTTGCTCATCGAAAAGCAGCTCCGGGCAGTCCCGCAATGAGAAGAGACGTTCGACGGCAGATGTTGGCGCTGGCCCTGCCTGTGATCGCCGGCAGCCTCTTGGATCGGGCGGTCACGACCACCGATATCTTCTTGGTCGGCGGTCTGGGAGCGTCGGCGATCGCGGCGGTCGGCCTCTCCCAGCTGATCATCGTTTTCATGATGAGCCTGATTGCCGGGCTATCGGTCGGGACCACGGTGGTCGTGGCTCAACTGGTCGGCGCACAAAGAGGACAGCGGGCGTCGGAGGCGGCATTCAGCGCGTTGTGGCTCGGCTTTGCGCTCAGTTTTTTGATCGGCGGGGTCGGGCTTTTTTTCCGCCGGGAAGCGGCCTTCCTTCTCGGAGCGGAGCCGGCGCTCATCGAATTGATCGATGCATACCTCTTTTATATTTTTCTCTTTTTGCCGGTCAGTGTGGGGGTCGATCTTCTCTCGGCGATCATGCACGGGCGGGCCGATACGCGCACCCCGATGATCGCCATCATCGGGGTGAATCTTCTTCACCTCGGCATCGCTTACACCCTCATTTACGGCCGGTTCGGATTCCCCGCGATGGGGGTTCGGGGAGCCGCTATTGCGGTCGGCGTTTCCGAAATCTTCGGCGCAGGCTATCTCCTGATGAGGGCTTTCCAGAAAGGTTTTCTCCACCGAACCCCGCTTCGCCTCGATTTGATCCGGCAGGTCGTCCGCGTCGGTCTTCCCTTCTGCGCCGACCGGCTCGTCCAGCAGGTGGCCCAAATGTCGTACGCGCGGGCCGTGCTGGTCTATGGGACGGTCACCTACGCCGCGCATCAGGTGGGGCTTGCGATCGAGGCCTTCTCCTTTATGGCCGGAAGCGGGTTCGCCGTGGCCGCCGTCACCTCCGTGGGGCAGAGCATCGGCGCCTCGCAGTACAAGCGGGCGAAGGTTGCGAATTGGGAGGCGAATCGACTCGCCGTTTTGGTGATGGCCTCCATGGGAATTGTTTTTTTCTTCTTCCCCTATCTATTGCTTCGGCTGTTTACGGAAGATGCGGAGGTCATCCGTCTGGGGACCCTCTTTCTGAAGATCGTCGCGCTGATCCAGATTCCGCTGGCGATCACGATGGTCCTCTCCGGCTCCCTCAAGGGGGCGGGGGACACCCGCTTTCTCCTGACGGTCACCTTCGTCGGCGCCTGGCTGATCCGGGTTCCCCTCGCCTTTTATTTTTCTTTCGTTCAGCCTCTCGGGATCACTTACGTCTGGGGAGTGATGGTGGTCGATTGGTTTGTCCGCATGACATTGACCCTCCTTCGATACCGCTCCGAAAAGTGGCAGAGCATCCGCGTCGTCGAGCAGGAAAGATCGTAATCATCCGTTTGCCAAAACGGGATCTCGGCAGTATTCTTACAGTAAAGAGGTGCCGGGGATGCCGTTTTCAAAAAAACTTGTCTTTTTATTTATTCTTTCTGCGCTCTTCGGCTGCGGCCGGAAGGAGGCGGATGACAGTGTCGGCGTCGCGGTGGTTCCGACCTTCTTTAAACTTCCGGCCGGGGGAGAGGTGCAACTTTCGGCCGATGTGTTTGGGACCCTGGACAAAGGGGTGATCTGGCAGATCAACGGACCGGGAAGTATCAATCCCGCGACCGGCCTCTATCGATCCGATCCTAATTTCGATTCGAATAGACCGACCGCCACGATCCAGGCGGTCAGCCAGGATGATCCGAGTGCGATCGGTTTCGCGGCGATCACGATGACCTCTTCCTCGAAGTCGTCGAGCGATCCGGCGGTTCCGGTTGGATCCCGCAGCTTGGTCATGGGGGGATACACGGTCCGCGCGGGGCAGACGATCGACCTCAATGGGGATAGCCTGCTCGACATGGTGTCGGTGAGTCGTTCAGAAAATCTTGCGGTGGTCTTCCTGGGGGTCGGCAACGGCCTCTTTCGAAAACAGGCCGAGATTCCATTGGGCGACCCGTCCGGCGTCACCGTCGGCGATTTTGTCAATTCGGAGGCCTTTATTGCCGATCTTGCGATCGGAAGCCGAGACGAGCGGGCGGTCAAGATCATCTCCGGAGAGGCGGGAAGCCCTCACGTTGCTTTCCCGGTGACCGTCACGACTCACTTACTCCCCGGCGGAGTAGCCCCCTCGGCCCTGGCCGCCGGGCAGTTCCACGGCGATGTCGCAAGCCGAAATTCGGATCTGGTCGTCGGAACCGAAGAAGGGTCGATCATCCTTTTTCTACAGGACCGGTCCACGAATCAATTTAGTCCGCAGCCTTCCATCGCCGTCGGCGGAAAAGTGACGCAGATGGTCACGGCCGATTTTAATGGGGATGAGCTTCTCGATCTGGCCGTCCTCCGTGAAGAGGCCGGCGATGTCCTCGTCTTCCTGGGCGACGGGGCCGGCGCCTTTTCCGGACCGGTCGCCGTTCCATTCTCATCGCCGCCGACGTCGCTTGCGGTGGGGGACTTGAACGGAGACAGCATCATCGATATGGCGGCGGCGCATCAGGCCTCCAGCCAAGTTTCGACCTCGAGCGGGACAGGGGACGGAACGTTTTTGCCGGCCGTTTATCTCTCC
Organism: Candidatus Manganitrophus noduliformans; assembly: GCF_012184425.1. Classification (NCBI taxonomy): domain Bacteria; kingdom Pseudomonadati; phylum Nitrospirota; class Nitrospiria; order Candidatus Troglogloeales; family Candidatus Manganitrophaceae; genus Candidatus Manganitrophus; species Candidatus Manganitrophus noduliformans. Next base: position 946,226 of record NZ_VTOW01000002.1, on the reverse strand, counting down.
GTCGACTTTCCGCCCGGAGCGATCGTCGTGGAAGATTTCAACCTCGACAGGATTAATGAAACCCCCACCCGACCGGGAAATCCGATGTTGGACATCGCCGTGACCCTCCCCTCTTTACGTGAAATTCTGGTTCTCTTCGGAGACGGCACCGGGAAGTTTATCGGAAAGTTTAATCACAGCACCGGCGCCACGACCCCTCTGACTCTGATCTCCGGATTCTTTCTCACCGGCGGTTTCCAGAGCCCGCAAGGTTTTCAAAGCGTCAGCCTGGTCTACCTCAGCGAAACGGAAGACAAGTTTCACCTTCTCAACAACATCAGCTTCTAGTCTAGGCGTAAACCGCTCCCCCCTAAAAACTTACAGACATCGCCATGCCGCTTGGAGCCGGGCCGCCCGCGGCATTTTAATGCCCCATCCGGGGGATTGCCACGCGTGCCGACGGGGATCAAAATGGAGATGGCAGGTGAGGGCTTTGGTTTTGGAGGCAGTGCGATGAAAGCGAATATCAGAAAGGGGATTCAGCGAAGGGGGGCGAAGGGGTTTCTGCCGTTTTTTGTCGTGATGATTTTGGGGATAATTTTTTTTCGCCCCCTCTCCGCCGCGGCCGAGGAAGGGTCGCCGAACAACGCCGACAGGCTCGTCACCCTCCGGGCGGATCAAACGGTGAACGGGGATTATTTTGCTTTTGGGGATGTGGTCGAGATTTTGGGGACGGTTCATGGCGACGTCTACGCGGCGGGGGGAAAGGTCCGGGTCGCAGGGACGATCGCCGGCGATCTGCTGGCCGCCGGCGGGGAGATCGATATCGAGGGGGAGGTCGGTCAAGACGCCCGGATCGCAGGGGGCGAGATCACCCTCTCGGGCGACATCGGAAGAAACCTCACGATCGCCGGCGGCCGGATCATTCTGGCCGATTCCTCGACGGTTCAAGGGAACGTCATCTCCGCCGGCGATCTCGTGATCTCCAATCAGATTCACGGAAATGTAAAGGCGATGGCGGGGAATCTCCAGATTACCTCGACGGCAGCGGTCGGCGGGGATATCGCCTACCGGAGTCCTCAGCCGGCGCGGATCGCGGAGGGGGCGGAGATCGGCGGGACGGTGATGCAGCGGACGCCGCATGAGATGTTCGACTTTTCTCCCGGCCGGATGGTCGGGGCGGTGGCCGGTCTGATTTTTCTCTTCAAGATAATCAGCTTCGTATCGACCCTCCTCCTCGGATTGCTGTTGATCTTCCTCTTTCCCGGGTTCAGCCGCGCGGTGGTCTCGACACTGAGGGAGAAACCGATGGCGTCGCTCGGCTGGGGGCTGGTCTGGCTGATCGTCACCCCGGTCGTCCTCATCGCCCTCCTGGCGACGGTGGTCGGAATTCCGCTTGCCCTGATCCTCTTTCCCCTCTACTTTATCAGCCTCTACCTGGCGCGGATCGTGATCATTCTCTGGGCCGGCACCGCCATTCTGGAGCGGATGGGGAAGGAGGGACATCCGGGATGGGCGCTCTTCGTCGGTCTTTTCCTCTACACGTTGCTGACGCTGATTCCGGGACCGGGCGGTCTCATCAGTCTTCTTGTGATTCTCTTCGGGTTGGGCGCGGCGCTTTTAACCTTGAGGGCGCAATACGCCGCCGCATGAACCGTACGGGCGAGTCTAAGATCCGCCCGTACATGAACCGAACGTTTTTGTCCCGGGTCAAAGGGGCATTTCCGATCGCCCCATGTTGACAGGGGATAAACCATAAGCATATCATCTCCTCTTTGAAGAGATCGAGTCATTTTCAAAAAAGGAGACGAAATATGCTCAAAGAGTTCAAAGAATTCGCCATGCGGGGGAACATCCTCGATTTGGCGGCCGGGATAATTCTCGGCGCCGCTTTCGGCCGAATCGTCAACTCCTTTGTGAATGACATCTTAATGCCCCCCGTCGGCTTTCTTCTCGGGAAGACCGATTTTTCGAGCCTCTTTATCAACCTTTCCGGAAAGCCGGTCGCTTCGTTGGCGGAAGCGAAAGAAGCCGGCCTCGCCACCATCAACTACGGTCTCTTCATTAACCAGGTGATCGATTTTGTCATCGTCGCCTTCGCGATTTTTCTGCTGATCCGGCGGATCAATGCGATGCGGCGTCGAGCCGAACCGACGCCGGCGGCCCCCACCCGAAAAAGCTGCCCATACTGCCGGCTCGATATTCCGATCCAGGCCACGCGCTGTCCGCATTGTACATCGGAGTTGGCGTTGGCGGCTTGATCCCGCGGCCACCCCGGTCGACCGAAAAATCAATCCAGGTCTTCCGCCCACAAGGAGTCGAATTGATGAAACAGTTGATCCGAAACGTCGTGTTGTTTTCTTTCTTGATGCTGATTGTGAGCCCGCTTGCTGCGCAGGAGATCCCGCCGTGGCGAGGAAACCTGGAGCTCTCGTTTGTCGAGACCTCCGGGAATACGAACGCGGAGACCCTGGTGGTGGCCGGCAAGGCGGAGCGGACCTTTGAGGCCTCAAAGCTGTGGGGGGAGGTGAGAGCGCTTTATGGAAAAAGCGAGGGGGTCACCTCCGACAAAAACTGGATCGGCATCCTCAAATACGACCGGAACATCACCGAGCAGACGTACGGCTTTCTCTCCCAGACGGTGGAGCGGAACACCCCGAAGGGGATCGAAGCCCGCTATATCACCCTGACCGGTTTGGGGCGTTATTTTATCAAGACCGCCGCGGACACCCTCCGGGCGGAGGCCGGTCTCGGCTACACCCGGGAGAACCAGGTCCGTCCTTTGGATGACAACGGTTTTGCAACGGCCCGCCTCTTCGGCGGCTATATCCATGCCTTCACGGAGAAGACCCGATTCGAGCAGACGGCGGAGTACACGCCGAGCTTACAGGAGCCGAAAGATTACCTGATCAACGAAGAATCGGCCTTCATTACGAACCTGATGGGGAACCTCGCTTTCAAGATCTCCTATGCCGTCCTCTACGACAACCGGCCTCCCGTCGGGTTCGGGAAATATGATCGTCTTTTTAAGACGGCGCTGCTCTATACGTTTTGAGACGAATGATTGCGCATCCTTGACGGACTGTGATAATTTCATGAAATAAAGCAATGATCCGTTCAGTCACATGAACGTCAAAGTAGATCACCCAGCCTATGGCTCCTGTATCGAAATCATCAACGACTGAAGGCCTGCCGGTCGCCCCTGCATTAGAGGCGGCGCATGTTCCCCAGCGGGCGACGCGGGTGGACCGGCGCGTCGTCCAGATGACCTTCGTCGCCGTGCTTATCGCGCTTGTTGCGGGGGTGATTGCGCAAGGTCTCGCCCATTTGATCGATCTAATCACCAACATCGCCTTTTATGGCCGTTTTGCTTTGACGCCTGTTTCACCTGCAGGTCATCAACTTGGAATCTTTGTGCTCTTTGTCCCTGTCGTGGGTGGAATCTTGGTCGGTTTCATGGCGCGCTACGGCTCCAAGAGCATCCGCGGACACGGCATTCCGGAAGCGATGGAGCAGGTTCTGATCAATCAAAGCCGTATTCCGGCGCGGATGGCATTTCTAAAGCCGATCTCCGCCGCGATCGCGATTGGAACAGGAGGGCCGTTTGGCGCGGAGGGGCCGATTATCGCGACGGGCGGCGCGCTCGGCTCCGTGGTGGGTCAACTCTTGAAAACGACCGCCGACGAACGGAAGATTCTTTTATCGGCCGGGGCGGCGGCCGGCATGTCGGCGACGTTCGGCAGCCCTGTGTCGGCTGTCTTGCTGGCGATTGAGCTGTTGTTATTTGAATTTCGGCCCCGCTCCTTCATCCCGGTGGCATTGGCCAGTGTGACCGCGGCGGCGGTTCGAATGGGATTTGTCGGCGCGGCCCCCGCCTTTGCCATGCCTGAATTAGCCCAGCCCGCCGGGGCGGCGATCGCCTCTTACATTTTCCTGGGCGCCGCCGTCGGGGTGGTCTCCGTCTATATCACGCGTGCGGTCTATGCGATTGAAGATGGGTTCGAGCATTTACCCATTCATTGGATGTGGTGGCCGGCGCTCGGCGCGGTTGCCGTCGGCGTCATCGGTTATGCCGTGCCTCGCACCCTGGGGATCGGGTATGAAAATATTGAGGAGATCCTTTCAGGAGAGATCACCGGCCAAGCGCTGGTGATCCTTTTTACTTTTAAATTCATTTCATGGGCGGTCTCGCTTGGAAGCGGGACCTCCGGGGGAACACTGGCCCCCTTATTCACCATTGGAGGAGGCCTGGGAGCCGCTCTCGGAAGCGCGACCTTGTTTCTGTTTCCCCATATCGGGCTGGATGTGCGCGTCGCCGCTCTTGTCGGAATGGCGGCGATTTTTGCAGGAGCCTCCCGGGCGCTGCTGGCTTCCGTGGTCTTTGCCTTCGAGACGACCATGCAACCGCTGGGTCTGCTTCCGCTGCTGGGTGGATGCACAGCGGCCTATTTGGTTTCGAGCCTGCTCATGAAGCATACGATTATGACGGAAAAAATTGCGCGCCGCGGCGTCCAGGTCCTCACCGAATATACGGTTGATTCCCTGGCGCAGACACTCGTTCGAGAGAGCGCTTCATACCCGGCCGTCTCGCTTAAAGCCGATATGACGGTCGAGCAGGTTCGCTCCTGGGTTGCTTTAGATCTTCCAGAGAGCCGTCATCAAGGGTTTCCCATATTAGACCCAGAGGGCCGTCTTATCGGCGTCTTAACCCGGCGCGACTTGTTTGATCCCAACATTCCTGTGACGACACCACTCAGGGAGCTTATTAAACGGCCGCCGGCTGTCGTCTTTGAAGCGCATACCCTTCGTGAAGCGGCCGACTTGATGGTCGAAGAGGATATCGGACGGCTTCCTGTAATCACGCGATCCCATCCATCCAAAGTCGTTGCCATGCTGACACGGAGTGACCTGCTGTTAGCACACCGCAAACGCCTCGAAGAAGCGCACCAAATGCAACAGAGTATCCGCTGGGGTAAAGGTCCATCCGCTTCGGGATAATTCACAACCATCCTTCCACGGGAGATCTTCAGAGAAATGTCGGAAGCAAGGTTCCTTAGCCCCTATTTTTTCTTTGCCGGCCTGAAGCGTATTGTAATAATCTCTGTTATTTAAAGAAGAATCGCTTTGCTGCATTCGGGCTAACACTCCGAATGGGACTGTCACCGTCACGCCATCTTCTTGGCGTTCGGGCCTATATTTGGTATGATCCTCCTATCGTTCTCCCAAGGTAGTCGTTATGATCCATTTGTCCCGATGGAACATCGGTCTTCAGACGAAGATTACCCTTTATGTGATCGGGATCGTCGTTTCGGTCCTCTCCATTGCAATTACCGCGTCGCGACTGGTCATCGAAAGGCAGGCCCGTCTGCTTCTTCGGGAGGAATATATCACCCTCGTCAGGCAGATCGGGGCCGGTATCGGAACTCTTGAGGAGCTTCGAGACCGGTCGATTTTAGAGGAAGAACTGGCGAAGCTCCGGGAGATTGATCCGGAGATCCTTCTGATAGAAATTTTCGATCTGGCAGCAGGCGCACCTCATCTGATAGCAGGAAGCGGGAAGGCAGTCAGCGGATTAAGTCCCCTGCCTGGTGAATTGGAAATCAAAACGATCCTGCGAGGGGATCCCGTGGCACATCTCGCGGAGCTACGGGGACAGCTTTTTTGGGAAATCCAGGCGCCGGTCCGGATCGGAACGCAGGTTTCAGGCTTGGTCCTTGCACAGATTTCCATGACCGGATTTGAAGCGCTGGTGGCGCGGGATCGCCTCCATGCCTTTCTGGTGACAGGGGCGGTCGCGGCGGTGATCCTGGTTTTCCTGGTCTGGTATCTGCGCCAGAGGATCGGACGCCCGATCGGGTCGCTGGTGGCCGAGATGGCCCGCGTGGAGGCGGGCGACCTGGAACGGCAGGTTTCAATCGAATCTCAAGACGAAATCGGCGCACTCGCGGCGCAATTCAACCGGATGCTTCTGAGGCTTCGGGAGGGAACCGACGCGGTCCGGCAGCTAAACGAGTCGTTGCAGGGGCGGATCGAGCGGGCTACCGCTGAAGTCAACCGGCGCTACGAAGAGCTGGTGCGGGTGAACCGGCGTCTCTCCGAAATGCAGCTCCGGCTGGCCGACAGCGAGCGGCTGGCCGCGGCGGGGCAAATGGCGGCGGCGCTGGCTCACAAGATCGGGACCCCCCTTCACTCGACCCTGGGGCACCTGCAGCGGCTCAAGCGGGACACCTCGACGGAGAAGCGGGAGGAGCGGCTGAAGATCATCGAGTCGCAGCTGGAGCGGATGGTTCAGAGCATCCAAGAGGTCCTCGAAAAGGTCCGCAAGCCGGCTCCCCGGATGGCGCCAGTGGAGATCAATCCCCTTTTACAGGGGCTGCTCGATCTGGTCATGCCGGGGCTTTCGTTCCGCGGCATCGAGATGCGGGCTTCTTTTGAGGAGCGGCTGCCGGCGACGCTCGGGGACAATGGGGAGCTGCAGGAAGCGTTTCTCAACCTTCTCACCAATGCAATGGATGCCATGCCGAACGGCGGGCTCTTGCGTTTGGAGACCCGATCGATTGACGGCGCGATCCACGTCACCATCGCCGATACCGGCGTCGGAATCGCCGAAGCCGATCTGGAAAAGATCTTCGAGCCGTTCTTCTCGACGAAGGAACGGGGAAAGGGAACCGGTTTGGGGCTGAGCATCTGCCGGAACATTATCAGAGCGCACGGCGGGGAAATCGAAGCGGAGAGCCGCCGCGGCGCGGGGACGACGTTGATCATTACACTGCCGGTGAGGGATCATGAGACGAAATGAATCCGCTTCCGCCCGAATGTTGGCCGTTGATGACGACGCCGTCGCCTGCCAGCTGCTGGTCGAGATTTTATCGGAAGAGGGATACACCGTCGAATCGGCCTCCGGCGGCCGGGAGGCGGTCGACCGTCTGGAGAAAGCATTTTACGACCTGATCATCACCGACCTGAAGATGCCCGGCCTGGACGGTTTGGAGGTCCTGCGCCGTTATAAAGAGCAGAGCCCGGAGACATTGGTGGTTTTAGTGACCGCCTTCGGATCGATGGAATCGGCGATCGAGGCGATGAAGGCGGGCGCTTTCGACTACGTCAGCAAACCGTTTCGGGAAGACGAGATCAAGATCGTCGTCCGGCGCGCCCTCAATCAACGCCGTCTGAAGAAAGAGAACGAGCAATACCGGCAGGAGTTCGTCCGGACCTACGGCCTCGATCAAATCGTCGGCCACAGCCGGCCGATGACCGAGGTCTATAAAACCGTGGCGATGATCACCGGCCAGAACAGCACCGTTCTCATCCAGGGGGAGAGCGGAACCGGAAAGGAGCTGATCGCGCGGGCGATCCATTACAACGGCCCCCGCGCGGGAAGGCCGTTCGTCGTAGTAAACTGCGCCGCCCTTCCGGAGCCGCTGCTCGAGAGCGAGATGTTCGGCCATGTCCGGGGGGCTTTTACCGGGGCGGTCGTGAACAAAAAGGGGCTCTTCGAAGAGGCGGAAGGGGGAACCCTCTTTCTCGATGAGATCGGGGAGATGAGCCTTTCGCTTCAGGCCAAGCTGCTGCGGGCCCTTCAGGAGCGAGAGGTCCGGCGGGTCGGCGCCAACGATCCGGTCCGGGTCGATGTTCGAATCGTCGCCGCGACCAACCAGCCGCTCGATGTGAGGGTGAAAGAAGGCCGGTTCCGCGAAGATCTTCTCTATCGCTTCCGCGTCGTCACGATTGTCCTTCCCCCTTTGAGGGAGCGGAAAGACGATATCCCCTTGTTGGCCGACTATTTCTTGAAACAATATGCCGCCGAGGCCAAAAAAAGCGATCTCTCGTTTCATCCCCAGACGATCGAGGCGATGTGCCGGTACGACTGGCCTGGAAACGTCCGGGAGCTGCAGCATGCGATCGAGCAGGCGGTGGTCTTGACGACCGGCCGCGTCATCCTTGCCGATGACCTCCCGCTGTCGATTCGGGATGTGGCCGCTTCGGAAGAGGCGCTCCCTCCTTTTCCGCTCATGCCGCTCGATGAACTGCAGCGGCGTTATCTGATCCGGGTTCTTCGTGAAATCCCGAACCGAACCGAAGCGGCGCGGATCTTGGGGGTCGACCGAAGGACCCTCTACCGGATGGCGCAGCGGTACGGGATTCCTCTTGCGGACGAGCGGGGTCAGACGTTCCCCTCATCCGAGTAACGAGCAAAGACGCCCCACCGCTGTGGCGGTTTGGCTTCTCCTCACCGCGATTCTCCCACTTCCCATCTCCCTTTCTTCCATGCCGCACCGTTGTTTTTTCTTGAAAGAATAGGCAGATACGCGACGGTTCTCAATTTCTCTCCGACCGGAATGCGACGGCATCCCTTCTGCAAGGTGCTCCGGCGTGAGTCGTTTCATAGGAGGGGCGTTCATTCTTATTAAGGAGGCTTGTTCATGGCTGGATCGACAAAAACGGAATTTCAGACGAATGTCTACGCCGAGCAGGGTAAAAAAGAAATGCCAGGCTCTTCAACCGAGCCGTCGGGCGGCGCTTCGATCATCGCACCCGGACTCGATCAATTTTATGAATTTCTTTACCGATACGGTCTCGCGCTCGTTCTTTTCGCATCGGTGGCCTTCAGCTTTTGGATGATTTGGGCGCTTGATTTCAGCGGCGGGATGTAGACGGGCGGCGGCATTCTCCGAATGATCCAGCACGCGGCCGGGCGGGTCACCGGGGTGTCTGTCCGGCCGGCGATTAGTGAGGACGTTTGCCGACGCGAGCCGTCGGGCCGATTGACGAGTTCGGCCCGACGGCTCCCTGAAAAACCCTTCTTGCCACGTATTCATTCCCGCCCTTTCGCAGAACAAGACCCAAGCAGGCTCCCGAATATTCTCCTCGCCTAAAAACCTTCATACGGGCCCCTTTCCCTTCAAAACCGTCTCCACGCGCGGAACCGATCACTGCTGTCCTCTTCCCCCCTGATCCCGCGATCCGGTTGACCTCGATCTTCCGGGCAGGTTAGGATGAAAAGATTTCATTCATCCGGCCGGAAGTATTCCGGTGGCCCGGGACCGGATTTCAGCGCGGCAGCGGCAATCCGGATAATCGAGGTTCATGGAGATCACCCTCCTTCTCAAGTTCATCCTCGGCCTCGTCCTCCTCCTGGGGGGCGCAGAGGTTCTGGTTCGCGGTGCTTCTCGGGTTGCCGCCGCGGTCGGGCTCTCTCCGCTCGTGATCGGCCTGACGGTGGTCGCCTTCGGCACCAGCGCCCCCGAGATCACCGTCAGTGTGATCTCGGCGCTCAACGGGGAAGGGGATCTCGCCTTCGGGAATGTGATCGGAAGCAATATCTTCAATATTCTCTTCATCCTCGGTCTCTCCGCGGCGATCACGCCGTTGGTGGTGGCGCAGCAGATGGTCCGGATCGATGTTCCAGTGATGATCGGTGTGAGCTTCCTCATTGTTCTTTTAGCGGTCGATGGGACGATCGACCGTCTGGAGGGGGGGCTGCTTTTCGCCGGACTGATCGGGTATCTCGTCTTCTCGATCAGGCAGTCGCGAAGGGAGCCGCCCGAAATCGAGCGGGAGTACGCCGCCGAGTTCGCCCCCCCTTCTTGGAAAGCGTCGGGCGCGGTCGCATGGAACATCGCCCTGGTGATCTTCGGTTTGGCGTTGTTGATTCTCGGGTCGCGTTGGGTGGTTGCCGGCGCGATCTCGGTCGCTCAGGCGGTCGGGGTCAGCGAGCTGGTCATCGGGCTGACGATTGTGGCGGCCGGAACCTCGCTCCCGGAGGTGGCGACCTCGGTGGTGGCGGCGGTTCGGGGAGAGCGGGACATTGCCGTCGGCAACGTCGTCGGGAGCAACATCTTTAACCTCCTCGGCGTTCTGGGAATGGCGGGAATCGTCGCGCCGCAGGGGCTCTCCGTTTCGCCGGCGGCGATGAATTTCGATTTTCCGGTGATGCTCGCAACCGCAGCGGCCGCTCTTCCGATCTTCTTTACCGGTTACCGGATCGCCCGCTGGGAGGGATTTCTCTTCCTCGGCTACTACATCGCGTATACGGCCTATCTTACTCTCAAGGCATCGGAGCATGACGCCCTCCCCGCTTTCAGCGGCGTCATGCAGCTGTTTGTCCTCCCGCTGACGATTGTGACGCTGATCCTGATTGCATTAAGGAGTTGGTTCGCGACTCGGAAGGACAAGAGGACGCCGGAAGGGTCTGAATGATGGAGGTCTTCGTTCTTCTGGGGTTTGTCGCCGGGATCGTGCTTCTGCTGGCCGGCGCCGAGTTCCTCGTTCGCGGTGCATCGCGGATTGCTTCGGCGCTGGGCCTCCCTCCGGTCATGATCGGCCTGACGGTGGTTGCGATCGGAACGGGCGCTCCGGAGATCACCGTCAGCGTCGCATCGGCCTGGATAGGAAGGGGGGACCTTGCCGTCGGGAACATCGTCGGCAGCAATATCATGAATATTCTCTTTGTGCTGGGCGCCTCTGCGGCGATCACGCCGCTGGTCGTCGCGCGGCGGCTGGTCCGGATCGATGTTCCGATCATGATCGGTGTGAGCCTCCTGCTGGTTTTGCTGGCGATCGATGGGCGGATCGGCCGCATGGATGGGGCGCTTCTTTTTGCCGGATTGATCGGATATATGATTTTCTTGATCCGGCAGGTACGAGGAGAGCCGGAGCCGATCGATGCGCCGTATTCGCCCCCCGCGGGGCGGGCCGGGAGGATGGGGTGGCAAATCCTGCGGGTCCTCCTCGGCTTGGCGCTTCTCATCACCGGATCGCGCTGGATGATCGGCGGCGCGGTCTCCCTCGCCAGAGCGATCGGGGTCAGCGAGCTGGTCATCGGGCTGACGATCGTGGCGGTCGGAACCTCGCTCCCGGAGGCGGCGACCTCGCTCATGGCGGCGATCCGCGGAAGACGGGAGATCGCCGTCGGCAACGTCATCGGAAGCAATATTTTCAATATCCTCGGCGTCGTTGGAATCGCGGGGGTTGCGGCCCCCCGAGGGATTGCCGTTTCGCCGGCGGCGATGAATTTCGATTTTCCGGTGATGCTCGCCGCCGCGGCGGCCGCCCTTCCGATCTTCTTTACCGGTTACCGGATCGCCCGCTGGGAGGGATTTCTCTTCCTCGGCCACTACATCGCGTATACGGCCTATCTTATTCTCAAGGCATCGGAGCATGACGCCCTCCCCGCTTTCAGCGGCGTCATGCAGCTCTTTGTCCTCCCGCTGACTGCGGTCACCCTCATCGTCGTGGTCGTACGGGGTTGGCGGGCGAAGTGATCGGAACAGCCGTGAGGGGAAGAGATGACCGGATGCACCAAGCGAATAAAGACTTTCCGGTTTATTTCTGATAAGATGGACCGTAAAACCGTTGGGGGAGAGAGGCCCCCCCTGTGGTATTTGAGAGGGAGGATCACGATGACGCCCCGCCGTATTTTGGTGGCAACCGATTTTTCAGAGTGTTCAAAAGACGCGATCGATTCCGCCGCGCGTCTGGCAGCATGTTTCTCGGCAGAGCTCTTCCTGCTTCATGTGTTTGAGCCGCCGTTTTATACGCTGGAAGGAAGGGAGATCAGCATTCATCCGGAGGTCGACCGTTGGGTTCGGGAATTGAGGGAAAAGGAATCGAAAAAACTCGACGGAGAGGTGGAGGCGGTTAAACGCCAGGGAGTTGATGTCCGCTCCTATTTCAAGGAAGGGTCGCCGCTGGTCGAGATCTTGAAGGTCGCGGAGGAGGTTGGAGCCGATCTGATCGTCCTCGGAACCCATGGGCGGACGGGGATGGACCGTTTCGTCATGGGGAGCGTGGCGGATCGGGTGACGCGGAAGGCCCCCTGTTCGGTCCTCGTTGTCCGGGAGAAGCGGCCGGCCGGCGGCTAGTCTTTAGATCAAAATCTGAAAGGAGAATTGTAAATAAATGTGGCCATGGATTCTTTTCAATCTTTTCGTTCTTGCCATGTTGGCCTTGGACCTCGGTGTGTTTCATCGAAAGGCCCATGTGGTCCGCCTCAAAGAGGCGCTGGGGTGGAGCGTGGTTTGGATCTGCCTGGCGCTCCTCTTCAACCTGCTCATCTATTTCTGGCTCGGTCAGGAGACCGCCCTCCAGTTTTTAGCCGGTTATGTCATTGAAAAGTCGCTGAGCGTCGATAACCTCTTCGTTTTCCTGCTGATCTTTTCCTATTTCTCCGTCCCCTCGATCTACCAGCACAAGATCCTTTTCTGGGGGATCCTCGGCGCCCTCGTCATGCGCGCCATCTTTATCGCCGCGGGGATCACCCTGATTGAAAAGTTCCATTGGATGATTTATCTCTTCGGCGGCTTTCTGATCATCACCGGCATCAAGATGGCCTTCCAGAAGGATAAAGAGCTTCACCCCGAAGCGAATCCGGTCCTCCGGCTCTTCCGTCGGTTTGTTCCGGTCACCAGCGAATATCATGAGAGCCGCTTTTGGGTGATAAAAGAGGGGAAGCGTTGGGCCACCCCCTTATTCGTCGTACTTCTCCTGGTCGAGACGACCGACGTGATCTTCGCCGTCGATTCGATTCCCGCCATCCTGGCGGTCACGCGGGACCCTTTTATCGTCTACACGTCGAACGTCTTCGCCATCTTGGGCCTGCGCGCCCTCTACTTCGCCCTGGCCGGCATCATGCAGCTTTTTCATTATCTTCACTATGGTCTCTCGCTCATCCTTGTTTTTGTCGGGACCAAGATGCTGATCTCAGACCTGTACAAGGTGCCGATCGGCATCGCGCTTGCGGTGATCGCCGGAATCCTCCTCATTTCGGTCGTTGCCTCGATCCTTCGACCCCGGCCGGAAGCGGTTCCCTCTCCCCCGGCGGGGCAGGTCGAGGAGCAGGCCGGCCACCACTGACGCGGTCCGGTTTTCCGGTCTGAGGGGGCCGCTCGCATCCGGTTAGGCCGATAATGGCATCCGACCTTTCACTGTGATAGGATAAAAATAAGAATCAAGTGAAGGAGGGTTTCAATGTCGGAGAAGTTCCCGGAAGAGGAAAAAGAGGTTTACCAAGTCACCGTTGAAGATCGCGAACGGCGCAGCGGCCCGGCCTTCCGCCCCTTAAGCCGGATGGAGCGGTTGAAGTTCAGCTTGACGGCCCTCTTCGGCCTGACGATCTTTCTGGCGGTGATCATCTCGGCCTTTTTCATCGGTTTGGTCCTGGCGATTCCGCTGACGGTGATCTGGATGATCTGGCTGGCCCGGATCCCTTGGCGCCTGCGGATGCGATCGCGCGCAAACCGGTTTTAGCGGGGCCTATGAAGTACACCTCCAACTTAACGGCGCGTCCCTCTTGCTGGAGGGACCGAGTGTTTGCGGCGGCATTCCCGTCTTTTCCTTTCCTTAAGCACCCCACTCCTGTATAATCCAATCCCGAAAAAAGATCACGATCCGGGATGGAGCCCCAAAATGCCCAAGGTTGAACGTTCGAATTGCGGTTTCTGCAAAATCATCCGGGGGGAGGTCCCGAGCCATTCCGTTTTTGAGGATGAAGTTTCTTTCGCCTTCCTCGATCATCGCCCCCTCTTCGCAGGGCATCTCCTCCTGGCGCCCAAGGTCCATTATGAGACGCTGGTCGATCTTCCGGCCGGTCTGATTGCGCCGCTCTTCGGCAGCGCGCAGTTGCTGGCCCGCGCGGTGGAGGAGGGGATGGCGGCCGAGGGGAGCTTCATTGCGATCAATAACCATGTCAGCCAGAGTGTCCCGCACCTTCACATCCACGTTGTCCCCCGTCGGAAAGGGGATGGTTTGAAGGGATTTTTCTGGCCGCGCCATGCCTACAAGAACAATGATGAGATCGCACAGGTCCAGCAAACCCTCCGCGCGGCGATCGACCGAATCCGATCGGCGGGTGCGGTCTAGTCCAAGCGAGGATAAGATTTTTGGTCCCTCATTTTCATTGACTTCCTCGGCGGCTTTCTTTACATTTTCCTGATGGAACCCTCCTCTCTTCTTGGATCGGAAGCTGGCACCCGTCCTCTCTCGCCGAAGCAGAAAGCGGCGGTGGAACATGGCGAAGGACCGCTCTTGATCATCGCCGGGGCGGGGACGGGAAAGACCCTCGTCATCACCCGCCGGATCGCCCACCTCATCTCGACCAAAAAAGCGAAGCCGCATGAAATCCTGGCGCTCACCTTCACCGAGAAGGCGGCGAAAGAGATGGAGGAGCGGGTCGATCTCCTCGTCCCCTACGGCTATACCGGCATTACCATCTCCACCTTCCATGCCTTCGGCGATCGGATCTTGCGGGAGCATGGCCTGCGGCTGGGGCTTACCCCCGACTTTCGGGTGCTGTCGCGGCCGGAGCAGGTGATCTTCTTCAGGAAACATCTCTTCTCGCTCCCCCTCAAGACCTTTCGGCCCCTCGGCAACCCGACCAAACATATCGAAGCGCTCCTCTCCCTCTTCTCGCGCGCCAAGGATGAAGATGTCGGCCCCGAGGCCTATCTTGCCTATGCCGACCGGCGGTTGACGAAGGCCCTGGCGACTCCCGAAGATTCGAGCCTCTTGGAAGAAGCGGCCTTTGAGAAGGAGCTGGCCGAAACCTACCGGCATTATCAAGATCTTCTGATGGAGGAGGGGTGCATCGACTTCGGCGACCAGGTCTCGATGGCGCTGCGCTTGCTTCGAGAGAACCCGACCGTTCTTAAAAAAGTCCAGTCGCAGTTCCGGTATATCCTGGTCGATGAGTTTCAAGATACCAACTTTGCCCAGTTCCAGCTGGTTCGCCTGCTCTCCGAAAGCCACCACAACGTCACCGTCGTCGGCGATGACGATCAGAGCATCTACAAGTTCCGGGGGGCGGCGATCTCGAATATCCTCGGCTTCGGTAAGATGTATCACGACGCGAAGCGGGTGGTCCTGACCGAGAATTACCGGTCGGTCCAGCCGATCCTTGATGTCGCTTATCGCCTCATCCAGCAGAACAATCCCGACCGCCTGGAGGTTCAGGAGAAGATCGACAAGCGATTAATCTCGCAGGTCGAAGATCCCGCGCCGTCGCTTTTAGACCCGCCGGTGGTCCATCTCCATTACGACACCCTCTCGTCCGAGGCCGATGCGGTGGCGCGGATCATCGCCGAGGAGCACGAAGCCGGCCTCGACTTCGGCGATGTTGCGATCCTCGTCCGGGGGAATGCCGACGCCGATTCGTTTCTCCGAGCGCTGAACGTCCGCGGGATTCCCTATCGGTTCACCGGCAACCGGGGCCTCTACTCGCGGCCGGAAGTCCGGCTGCTGATCGCCTTCATGCGGGCGGTTGCCGACTTCCACGACAGCAGCAGCCTCTACTATCTCGCGACTTCGGAGCTTTACCGCTTGCCGGATGAAATCCTCGCCCGATGCAATGCGTTGGCGCGCCGGAAGAACCAGAGTCTTTATGACGTTTTTAAGACGATTGAATCGGTAGGTATCTCCGTTTCGCCGGAGGCGGCGGCGACCCTCGAGAAGTTGCTGACCGATTTACAGGCCTCGCTCCAGCGGGCGCGGGAGGTCGATGCCGGGGTGGTCCTCTACGAGTTCATCCGCCGCAGCGGCCTGCTGGAGCAGTATGCCGAGCGGATGACGACGGCGCAGGAGGTGAAGATCCAGAACGTCGCCCGTTTCTTCGAAGAGATTCGCCGCTTCCAGCAATTGACCCCGACCGCGGCGCTGCATGACGTGGTCGCCTATCTCGATCTTCTGATCAAGGCCGGGGAAGATCCCCCCGCCGCCGAGGCCGACGTTGACGCATCGGCCGTCTCGGTCCTGACGATCCACAAGTCGAAGGGGCTGGAGTTCGACACCGTCTTCATGGTCGGTCTCGTCGACGGGAAATTCCCGAGCCGGGAGCGGAGCGAGCGGATCGAGCTGCCGGTGGAGCTCATTCAGGAAGTGCTCCCGCAGGGGGATTTCCACATCCAGGAAGAGCGGCGGCTCTTCTATGTCGGGATGACCCGCGCGCGGCGGCGGCTTTATCTGACCAGCGCCCGCGACATCGGCGGGGTGCGCGAGCGGAAGGTGAGCCCCTTCGTGCTGGAAGCGTTGAATCTCCCGATCCAGGCGGTGCCGACGACGAAAGCATCGGCCCTGGAGGCGATCGCCCGGCATGGGGCGGTGGAGCAGCCCGATCTCTTCACGCGCCGCGCTCCGGCTTCGGATGAGCCGCTTTATCTGACTCATTATCAGATCGACGACTATTCCACCTGCCCGCTGAAATACAAATACACGCATATTCTCCGCGTGCCGATCTATCAGCATCATGCCGTCCTTTACGGCAATGCGATGCACCAGGCGGTGGCGGCCTATCTCTCGGCGAAGATGACCGATCAAACCATTTCATTCGAGGAAATCCTCGTCGTGTTCAACCGGGCGTGGCGGAGCGAGGGGTTCTTAAGCCGCCAGCATGAGGAGCAACGTCTTGCTGCCGGCCGCGCGGCGCTCCAGCGGTTTTATGATGAGCAGGAGCGGGGCGGGCGGAAGCCGACCTACATCGAAAAAGAATTTTCGTTCACTTTTGAAGGGAACCGGATTGCGGGGCGGTGGGACCGGGTCGATGAGACCCCAGAAGGCGGGGTGATCATCGACTACAAAACCGCCGAAGTGCACGATCAGAAGACCGCCGATAAGAAAGCCAAAGAGAATCCGCAGCTCACGCTTTATGCCTGGTCGTACCGGGAGCGGTTTGGGACATTGCCGGTGCGGGTGGAGCTGCACTTTCTCGATTCGGGGTTCGTCGGGACGGCGGTGCGGAAAGAGAAAGAGATCGAGAAGATGCAGGAGAAGATCCGCGTCGTCGCGGAGGGGATTCGGAAGGAAGACTTCGAGGCCCGGCCCACCTATATTGCCTGCCAGTATTGCGCCTACCAGGACATCTGCCCGAACACCGCGGGAGCGGAGTAGCGGTTTGAGAGATCGATTCGTTTAGCGCTCAAACAGTCGAAAATTCAACCGATTCTTTCACCTACCTATACGTAACAAAATAGATTGACCATTTAAACGGCTAACGGTCATGATTTTTCCTGCTTTTTCTTGAAAAAGGAAAGGGGGAGCAATGACCAAGGTAGAGCCGATCACCAATGAGTCAGTCGAAAGTGAAGCGCCACGTAAGCAGCATCCTGCACAAACCCTGATCGATCACATCCTGCAGAAGGTCTCCCGCCTGCAGCTTCCCGCCAAGGAATACTTCGAGCGCTACATGCGGCACAAGTGGCGCATGAACCACAAGCCGAGGACGCTTGGGAGTTCGTATACGTCCGTCATGCTCTTCCTCGCCTTTTATGGAGGGTCGGGCAAGAAGGATCTCAGGGAGATTGAACGGATTGACCTTGAAGCCTTTATCGAACATGAGCAGGACAGGGGGATCCGCCTCTCCACGGTGCGGACGAGGCTGGCCTGCATTATTGCTTTTTTGCATTTTCTGATCGAGCAGGATGTTCTCTCCGGGGCGTTTCTTAAACGGAGGATCAAGCTGAAGCTCCCCGACGTCCTCCCTCGGGCGATAAACCCTGCCGATGTGAGAAGACTTTTCTCTGTGATTGACGATATCCGGGACCGGGCCCTTTTCCTTCTGCTTTTACGGACGGGCATGCGGATCGGTGAGGCATTGGGACTGAGGATGACCGATCTAGATATTCAAGACAGAAAGATTCATCTCTTCGAGGGAGAGAAGAACAGCATGGGGAGGGTGGTTTACCTGAGCGATGATGCTCTGTTCGCCATAAAACTCTGGCTCAGACAAAGGCAGAAGAGCAAGCCGTTCGTCTTTTATGGTCAGGGCAATAAAGGCATCTGCTACAGTACGGGCCGCAACCTCTTCGTGAAATATCTGAAGAGGGCAGGGCTCGAGCAGAAAGGCTACACGGTGCATTGTCTTCGCCATACATTCGCCTCCGAGCTTCTCAATGCCGGGATGCGTCTGGAATGTCTCCAGCAGCTGCTGGGTCATCAGGATATTGAGGTGACCCGCCGCTATGCCCGGCTCACTGACAAAACTCGTGAACAAGAATACTTCCGGGCCATGGCCTTGATCGAAAAAGGGGGGATTGATGGAGACTACTGAGCTGATCCACTACCGCAGGGCCTTGAAGCGGAAAAACTACTCCGCTCATACCGTGAAGAACTACATCAACATCCTCGAACACTTCATCCGAGGGCTCACGGTCCCCCTCTGTGAAGTCACTGCCAAGCAGATCGACCTCTACACGGATCATCTGCTCCAGAAGCGGCGAACACCCAAAACGATCACCTGTCATCTGCAGACGATCCGTCTCTTCTTCGATTATCTCATCAACGAAGCGGGAAGAAGGATGGTGAATCCCGTGACTCGGATCTCGCTGCGCCTGCCAAAGCCCCTGCCCCGGCACCTGAAGGACGCGCAGGTCGGGAGGCTCTTTGCCTTCATCACGGATCTAAGAGACAGGGCCATGTTTATGTTGATGCTCCGCTGCGGTCTTCGGGTCAAAGAGGTTGCTCACCTGACCGTGGATGCGGTAGATTACCAGAGAAGACAGATCTTTGTCTTTAATGGGAAAGGGGGTAAGGACCGGATCGTCTACATGAGTGAAGACGCTCGCTCTGCTCTTTTAGCATACATCGAGAAACGATCATCGAAAGTGAAAGGATTATTTCTCGTGCAGAAGGGACCGATGAGAGGGAAACCCCTATCGGTCCGAGGAATCCAGAAGAGGATCGAATACTATGCGCGGAAAAGCAGTCTGGACGTCTCGTGTCATCGGCTTCGCCACACCATGGCCACGCAGCTTCTCAACGCTAATGCCGATCTTGTTACGATCCAGGACCTCCTGGGGCATGGCCAGATTACCACAACCCAGCGCTACTGCAGGGTAGCGAACATCAAGGTCCAACGAGACTACTACAAGGCCATGGAGGTGGTCCTGCAAAGAACGCAGACCCAAGAAGAAGATGACGACGATGGGGAAGAGACTTATATGCGGAAAATGAATAATGGAAAAAGGGAGATAAGCAACTAAAATCACAAGAAAAAGCAGGATATGTTACGTATAGCACCTACAAGTCTTCCAAAACTGAGATTTAGATGATTAAGGATTACCGACTGAAAGATGATGCTCAGGAACTCTAGTACACTGAGGTTTTCCTAATATCTATGCCGCCAACGGACGTCCTCGAGTAATATTAAACCTGCGCAGACTACAATACGTCGATCGACAATCTTATGCGAGTCTATAGTAAAATCGATAAAAGCTTGTCGACCTGCCAAACCCCTGAAATCTATTCCACCATACCACTTAATAAAACCAATGCCCTGGCAGCGTGATGAAAGAGTAAACAACAATGTTTCCCGTTCTGACGTAAGCTGTTTTGTCTCAAATCGACCTAGTTCCTCTCCTGAACCACCATATAGAATCCACTCGTGCTCGCCATGTCCGAAGAGAACCTTCTTTCGGGTTCTCTCCATCATGCCGATCGGGCGCGCGTGTTCATCACATATCGTATAGGTACCTTTCATTTCTATCGATAGAACCCTTTCCTTTTTCATCTCATCTGCATACACGGCCATAAACGGTTTTGGTGTCCATGGGAAAAAGGGTGTTTCAACTTGAGCGTATAGCTGTCTGTGCCCGGACACATCGCAAACAAAATACTTTCCTTGCAGGGTCCGGTTCTTACGATAAATAGAAAATTTACTTAATTCGAATGCAGATATCATGGTCACAACAATTATACTATCAGAGTAATGACTGGGTCCGTTTTGATGAGTATATCAAAGCTGTGGAACCCTAAGAGAATATATCAAAGGGTAACGCATCAATGTTTGGGTAATTCCGTATGAAATATAGGCTGTGGCGAAGATACAATGGCAGTTGATTACAGGAAGAAATTAAGAACCTCAAGCCCATCGCCCCCTAGGGCCGGAGTAACACCTTCAACGTCCCTCGCTCCGCCGCTTTCCGAAACGCTTCTTTTCCTCTCTTCAGCGGGAACACCTCTGTAATCAGCGGGCGAACGTCGACCTTCTTCCGAGAGAGCGCTTCCAGCGCCGGTGCAAACGGACCGCAGCGGGAACCGACCACGGTGACCTCGTCGATGACCACTTTCGCCAGATCCACTTTCGGGCGGCCGGCGCAGGTGGTCTTCAGGACGATCGTGCCTTGGGGACGGACGAGTTGTTGGGCGAGGTCGAAACCTTTTGGGGAGCCGGTGGCGTCGATGACGATGTCGGAGAGATGCTGGAGCGGGATGGTTTGGTCAGGGGAAAGAGATTGGATGCCCCACTGCTCCAGCGTCTTGTTCCGCTCTGGGTATCGTCCGACGACGACCAACCGGCAGCGGTCTTTCAGCACTTGTGCGATCAGAAGGCCGAGCTTGCCGTCGCCGAGGAGGGTGACGCGCTCTTCGGGACGGGTCGCAAGCTGCTCGGTGATTCGGAATGCGGCGGCGAGCGGTTCGGTGAAGACCGCTTCTTCGTCGGTGAGATTTTCCGGAACGAGATGGAGATTTTGAATCGGCAACGAGAGCTGCTCGGCGAAGCTGCCGTCTCTTCCCAGGATGCCGAGGACGGTTCGTTGAGAGCAATGATTTCGCATCCCCCGAACGCAGAAGCAGCAGCCGCCGCAGGCGGCGTTGATTTCACCGACGACCCGCTTCCCGATCCAGGCCTGATCGGGGGCCGCTTCGACGACGCCGACGAATTCGTGTCCCAGGATGCTGTGGAAACCCATGTAGCCCTTGGCGATCTCGAGATCGGTGCTGCAGATCCCGGCGAGGGAGACACGGATGCGGGCTTCGCCGGGCGCGGAGGGGAGCGGAAGATTCTTGCGGAGGGTCAGGGTTTTCTTAAAAGAGAGGCCCTGCATCGTTTACAAATAGAGTCCCTGGTACGGGGGATTGTTTTTGTCCGGCTCGCCGGCGACTTTGATCGTGCCGAAACGCTGCTCGTAACGCTGGATGTTCTCTTGAAGGGCCGCCAGAAACCGTTTGGCGTGGGCGGGGCTGGTGATGATGCGGGACCGCACCTTCGCCTTCGGCGCCTGCGGCTGGATGTAGATGAAGTCCATGACGAACTCGGTCTCGCTGTGGGTCAGAAGGGCGAGGTTCGTGTAGACTCCCTGGGAGGTGGCATCGTCGATTTCAACCTGGACTTGAACAGGGGGCTGCGATTGCTGACCGTTCGACATAACGCGTGTCCTTTTCTACTGAGTGATTAATCGAAGAGGGCTGGGCGGGCCAGTTCTTCCTTCGGCAGGGTGACCTTCACTTTCGGTTCCGCGCTTTCATGGTCGATCGTGACGAGCCGGTCGCCGAGCCGGTCGAGTTTCTTGGAGGCCTCTTCGTATTTGCCGCGCGTGTTCGAGAGATGTTTCCCGATGACATCGAAATCGTCTTTGAATTTAAGAAAGTCTCCCGAGAGCCGCTGCAGGCGCTGGTGGATCTCCTGCGCCGATTTCTCGATCCGCAGCCCGCGGAAACCGAGGACGATCGCCTGAAGATAAGCATAGAATGAGTTGGGGGAGACGGGGATCACCCGCTTCGTGAGGGCATAGCTGCAAAGGCTTTTCTCGTCGCCGAACGATTCGTCCTTGATGATCGTTTCGTAATAAACATTTTCGGCGGGGATATACATTAACGCAAAGTCATAGGTTCCTTCATCGGGGAGAATATATTTCGCGGCGATGGCATCGATGTGCTTTTTCACGTCGGTGAGAAACCGCTTCCGATGGGACTTCTTCTCCTCGTCAACGCTGGTTTCGATCATCTTCTTGAAGTTCTCGAGCGGAAACTTGGAATCGACCGACACCAGTCCCGGTCCCAGGGTGATCACGGCATCGACCGCTTCGTTGCTTTTAAAGCGATATTGCAGGGAGAAGTGGGTCGGCGGGAGGACCTGGGCGAGGAGCTCGCCTAAAAAAAGCTCGCCGAGGCTGCCGCGCAGCTTGGGGGCGCGGAGGATCTCCTGAAGCGATGAGATATCTTTTCCGACCTCGTAAACCTGCTGGGTCGCTTTGGTCAATTCTCCAAGGTTTTGCTTCACCTCGCCGACGACGCGCGCGGCGTTGTCGAGGCGGGTGCCGATCTGGCCGGTGGCCGAGGTGAGCTGCTGATTGACCGATTGAAGCTGGGAATTGACCTGCGTTGTGATTTGGGAAAGCTGCTGCTGCATCTGGTTCGTATTTGCGGTCAGCGTTTCCGAAAGCTGCTGGCGCAGCTGATCGACCTGCTGCTGCATCACGAGCATCCCGGCGTCGGGCGCTTGCGCGGGCGGCTTGAATGAGCGGACGAGGAGCACCAGAAGAAGGACCACCAAGACCGCAAGGAGAACAAAAATCCCCAGTTCCATAAAGAAGTGCTCCTGTTTGGTATCTGTTGATCATTACTACCGGAATCGAGGGGTGAAGTCAAACAGATTTTCAGAATCGAGGGAAGAGAGGCGGTCGGGTTTAATGAAATCGACGGAGGGTGCCGAATTATTTAAACCCAATTTTCCGGTTTGTGTTTTCCGGCGGGGCCATCAATTGCCGGATTGCTTCGAAGACCACCTGGAATTGCTCATCATATTTCTTTTCGAGTTCATCCAGTTTTTTCACCAGATCTTTGTGGGAGGCAATCATCTCGCGTAGTTTGACGAAGGTGCGCATGATGAGAATGTTGACCTCAATAGCCCGCTCGCTGTTCAAAGCGCTGGAGAGCATTGCGACCCCCTGTTCCGTGAAGGCATAGGGGAGGTATTTGAGGTGCTGACCGCGTCCTTTTTTTAAGGTCGCATTTTGCGACCTTAAAAATTTTGCTTCGTCCGCAGTAAGTTGAAACATAAA
Source organism: Candidatus Manganitrophus noduliformans (assembly GCF_012184425.1). Lineage (NCBI taxonomy): Bacteria > Pseudomonadati > Nitrospirota > Nitrospiria > Candidatus Troglogloeales > Candidatus Manganitrophaceae > Candidatus Manganitrophus > Candidatus Manganitrophus noduliformans. The sequence goes on along the minus strand of NZ_VTOW01000002.1, from coordinate 923,478 downwards.
ATCGGGTGGAAACCGCTTTATATTTCGGCGAACTTGTTCGTTCAATCTTTTTGTCGGCACGCCATAAAGTTTGGCAAGATCTCCGTCGAGCATCACCTTGTGTCCCCGGATAAAATAGATTTTCTGCTCAATGACTTCCGTAGGAATGGTTGTCTTCATTCAATGCTCCGCCTTGAAATCACCGGGTTGGGATGGGGTGATGATAGGTAATTACGGGATAATTGTCAATTCAGAGATTGCCGGACGCTCCATTTTTTGGCCTGGGATCAATTGGCCGTGCTTCCTTTACAACCCCAACCTCCTGTGTTACCTTTCCCCGCATGGATAAAAAGATCATCATCTGGGCCCATCGCGGCGCCTCCGGACACGCGCCGGAGAATACCCTTGTTGCATTTCAGAAGGCGATGGCGATGGGGGCCGACGGCATCGAGTGCGACCTGCGGGAGAGCCGGGAGGGGGATCTGGTCGTCTTCCACGATCCGACGATTAAACGGCTGACAGGACAGAGCGGCCGGGTCGTCGATCTAACCCTCTCCGAATTAAAGCGGCTTGATATCGGGAGCTGGTTTTCCCCTTCGTTTGCAAAGCAGACCGTTCTCACGGCGGCGGAGCTGATCGACAAAATCCCCCCTCCCTTCCTGCTGAACCTGGAGATCAAAGCGGCCTCTCCCCAGAAGGTGGTCGATCTGATCCAAAAGAAGGGAATCGTCGATCGGGTGATCGTCTCCTCGTTCGACCATATTCTCCTCAAAAAAGTCCGCTCCCTTCATCCCACCCTCCCGATCGGCTACCTGGTGGACCGGGAGCCGTTGAAGAAAATTCTGCAAGAAGCCCGACGGCTGGAAGCGGTCTCGATCCATCTCGCTTCCAAGCGGGTAACCCCCGACTTGATTGAAATAGCACACAAAGAAGGATTCAAGGTCTACGCTTACACCGTCAATGAACCCTCTCAAATGAACCTCTTTATGGGAATGGGGATCGATGGCCTCTTTACCAATTATCCTGATCGTTTGGCCGAGGTTCTAAGTAAAAAGAAGGAGTAAGGGGGCTTTCTCGCCCTAAAATCTTACTTGCGGATCGGCTTCCGGCGATGTTATCATCAAATCATTGTCTTTGGAGAATTTGACATTGTCCAAGGCCTTTGAGCCTCCACCTGACCCATCGAGAGACGCGCCCATTCAAAAAAAGAGCCATTCGATCCGGGGTACCCTTGTTCAAGAGGGGCTTTTTAGGCCCGAAGGGAATTCGGCGGCAGGAAACGACCTCTGGCGGATCGCGACCGAACCATACTGGATTACAAAAGAGGAGTTGGGTTTTCTAGAAACGCTTGGAAACCAGCTCCTTTCTTTTTACCAGGCGGCGAATCGGCTCTACCTCGACAGCGTCCATGGCCGGGCGCCCCGTTGGGTCGCAGGTTATCTCGATCAGGGAAAACCGGAATCGGTCGTCGAATATGGCCGGATGAACCGGTTTAAACAGGATCTGCCGGGGATCATTCGACCCGACCTCATCCCGACCGAAGAGGGGATGATTGCGACGGAATTGGATGCCGTTCCCGGCGGCATGGGGCTGACGGCGGGACTCTCGATTGCTTACGCTTCGGAGGGAGACCGTCCGGTCGGTGAGCGAGACGGGATGGTGGCCGGCTTCGAGCGGATGATCCGGGCCCATGCTTCCCAAGAGGATCCCCTTTTGGCAATCGTCGTCTCGGATGAATCGAAAGACTACCGCCCGGAGATGGATTGGCTGGGAGGGGCGCTCCACCAACGCGGGCTTCGGACGCGGGTGCTTCATCCGAGAGAGATCTCTTTTACCGAAGAAGGACTCTGGGCCGATCGGGAGCGGATCGATATCCTTTATCGTTTTTTCGAGCTCTTCGATCTAAAGAACATCCCGAAGTCGGAGCTGATCCTCTATGCCGCCAAGAAGAAGCAGGTGGCCATGACGCCGCCGCCGAAGGCGTTTCTGGAGGAGAAAAGTCTCTTCGCCCTCTTCCATCATCCGGTCCTACAAGAGTTCTGGCTGGGGCATTTGGGGGAGGGGACGATGTCTCAGCTCCGGCGGATTTTCCCAAAAACCTGGATCATCGATCCGCGCGAGGTCCCTCCCTATGCGATCATTCCCGACCTCACCTTGGAGAATCGGCCGGTCACCGATTTCCGGCAGCTGGGGGAGGCGACGCAGAAAGAGCGGCAGTTGATCATCAAGCCGTCCGGTTTCTCGGAGTTCGCCTGGGGAAGCCGTGGGGTGATCGCGGGCCACGATCATCCGGAAGAAGCGTGGAAAGGGGCGATCGATCGGGCGCTACAGAGCTTCCCGACGACCCCCCATCTCCTCCAGAAGTTCCACAAAGGGAAAAAGGTGACGGTCCGTTATTACGACTTCGAAGGAGAGCGAGAGGTTGCGATGGAGGGTCGTGCGCGGCTGTCGCCTTATTATTTTGTCGATGGGAAGGAAGCGAAGCTCGGAGGGATCTTGGCCACCGTCGTCTCCACCGAGAAGAAGCTGATTCATGGGATGGTCGACGCGGTCATGGCGCCGTGCGCTGTCGCAATCTAGAAAGGATTTGGCAAGCGAAACAATGGAAAAAATGAAACTGTATGATCTTGATTCCTGTCCTTATTGTCGGATGGTGCGGGATAAATTGGAGGAGCTGGGGCTGGAATACGAGAAGATCGCGGTTCCTTCCTATCGGCCGAACCGGAAGGAGGTCTTCGAGGTCTCGGGGCAATATTTGGTGCCGGTGTTGGTCGACGGCGATGTCGTCCTGGACGACGAGGATGAGATCATCGCCTATCTGGAAAAAAAGTACGGACAGCAGCCCTGACGAGGGGGCGGGCCTTTCTATCTTTAATTAAGAGGGGAGTGATCGCTGTGGAGCAGTGGCAGAAAGATATCAAAGAAAGTATCGACGACGTCGAGACGCTGGAGAAGATGTTGGGCGTCCCTGCGGAAGAGGTGCGCGAGATTGTCGAGCAGTACCCGATGCGGATCACGCCGCATGTCTTTAAATTAATCAGAGAGAAGGGGGATTCCATCTGGAAGCAGGTGGTTCCGACCGCCGAGGAAGACCATCCCGACGCCGCCTGCGATTCCGAAGACCCGCTGCACGAGGAGAAAGACAGTCCCGTGCCGAATCTGGTCCATCGCTATCCCGACCGGGTGCTGCTGGTCATCACCAACCAATGCCCGATCTACTGCCGATTCTGCACCCGAAAGCGGTTTGTCGGCTCCCCCGGCACGCTGACGCCGGAGAATCTCAAGCAGGTGGTCGATTACATCTCGGCCCATACCGAAATCCGCGACATCATCCTCTCCGGCGGCGATCCGCTGATGGTGGTCGACATGCTTCTGGAGCGGGTCTTAAAGGCGCTCCGCGCGATTCCGCACCTGGAGATCATCCGGATCGGCACCCGCGTGCCGGGAACCCTTCCCTCCCGGATCACCGAGAACCTCTGCAACATGCTCAAGAAGTACCACCCGCTTTATATGAACCTTCATTTCAATCACCCCGACGAGATCACCCCCGAGGTCGCCAAGGCCTGCGGGATGCTCGCCGATGCGGGGATTCCGCTCGGCAGCCAGACCGTTTTGCTGGAAGGGGTGAACGACGACCCGGAGGTGATGAAACGGCTGATGCAGAAACTCCTCTCGATCCGGGTGAAGCCGTATTATATCTATCAAGCCGACCTGGTGAAGGGGACGCATCATTTCCGGACCCGTGTGGAGAAGGGATTGAAGATCATCTCCGCGCTGCGCGGCCATACCTCCGGAATGGCGGTGCCGCACTATGTGATCGACGCCCCCGGCGGCGGAGGAAAGGTGGCGATTCTTCCCCAGGACACCCTCCTTTATCTCGATGACGACCAGGCGATTGTGAAGAACTACGAGGAGAAGACCTTCAAATACTCCCAGCCGAACGTTCCCAAAGAGGTCAATAAGGATGCGGCTTCCTTCTGGGTGGTTCCCCACGATACCGACTAGAAAATTGATGGTTTTGATTGCAAGCATTCCCCATTTGTGGTAGCGTACTTCCAATCGAACACACTATATGGGGATGGGAACGCTTAGCGGAGGGATCGGATGATTAAGAGCGATCGATGGATTCGGCGTATGGCCAAAGATTATGGAATGATTCAGCCGTTTGAGGAAAAACAAGTCCGCGCCGGGGGAATTTCCTACGGTGTCTCCTCTTACGGTTACGATATCCGGATTGCCAACGAATTTAAGATCTTCACCAACATCAACAACACCCTCGTCGACCCGAAGGAATTCGATCCCAAATCGTTCGTCGACTTCAAAGGGGATGTTTGCGTCATTCCCCCCAACTCCTTTGCCTTGGGGAAGAGCGTCGAGTTCTTCAAGATCCCCCGCAATGTCATGACGATCTGCGTTGGAAAATCGACCTACGCCCGCTGCGGCATCATCACCAACGTCACCCCGTTCGAGCCGGAGTGGGAGGGGTTCGTCACCCTGGAGATCTCCAACACCACCCCGCTGCCGGCGAAGATCTACGCCAACGAGGGGATTGCCCAGGTTCTTTTCTTCGAGTCGGATGAGGAGTGTGAGGTTTCCTACGCCGATAAGAAAGGAAAATATCAATCTCAAGTCGGGATCACGCTTCCCAAGATTTAGTGTCAACGATGAACCTGTTCGCCATGAGAAAAACGGAGGGAAGCGTGAGGAAGAAGCCGTTTGCGACCGACATGAAGACCCTCGAACGCGAAACCGAAATCTCCTTTTATAAAAGCAGCGGCCCGGGCGGACAGAAAAAAAATAAAACCGAATCGGCCGTCCGCCTCCACCATCCTCCCTCCGGTCTGATCGTCATCGCAACCGAGCAGCGCTCTCAAGCCCAGAACCGCCTCCTTGCCTTCCGCCGACTGCAGCGAAAATTGGCGGGACTGAACCGGGTCCCGAAGCCGAGGGTAAAGACCCGACCTCCAAAGGCGGCCAAGGAAAGAGTCCTCGCGTTCAAGAAAAAGCTTGCCGAAAAGAAACAGCTGCGCCAGTCAAAAGAGATTACCCCGTAACAGCCCTGAACGACCGCTTTTTCTCTCCGGGTCGGACATCCATGAACGAGCTGAGGTTCCCCTAGCGCGGATCGGATTTGGGGATAAAATAGGGGAGCGGTATTTTGGGGGCCAGGGTCGGGTGGGATTGATCGAGGAGATTTTTCCCGCACCCGTTGCAATGCGCAGTACCGCTCTTATACGGCGATCCGCAAGAGCGGCAATGAAGCGCGATCATAAACCGGCACTTCCAGCAAAAAGAGCGATGATCTCCATTCCGGACCTTACATTTTGGACATTCCATAAGTAAAATTTACCAGATCACGCTGATTCGTCAATCTGGAGAAAGACCGCCTTCTAGGGTGAGGATGTGCGGTGATTGCCGCAGAGGTTGGCGGGATTCAAACCGATGTTCGAACGATGCGTTTTTTCCAAGAAGCGAATACTTGTAGTGGAAGCAGGCTGAATAAACCATTTATTTTTCTTCCAACTCCTTCAACCTTGTTTCGGCCTGCTTGGCCGTTTCGGTTTCCGGATACTCTTTCAGAATCCGCTCGTAAAGCTGCCGCGCATGTTTGAAGTTCCGCTGCTGCTCTTCGAATTGCGCGGTGTCGTAAAGCTCTTTGCTTTTCGCTTCCGGGTTGCCGCATCCGACCGCCAGCAACAGTAGGCCGATTGAGAAAAATTGATTGATCCGATTCCGCCAGCCCATCGATCACTCCGTTAGTAAGCCGATCTGTTCCATCTCCCCCTCGCCCTCTTCCCCCGGCTCTTCCGGCGCCAACAACCGGCCCGACGCCAGGGTCCGCTCGATCTGCCGGGAGGTCTCTTTCTGAAGCTTCTCGGAGATCCAAATTTCCTTTCCCTCGCGCGATCCGACGAAGGCGCCGCCGTGGAAGGCGACGGCGTTCGACGGCTGGGCCGTCACCCGCCGGCCCGGTGTCAGAATGCCGATCAGGTTCAATGGATCGACCGCCGAGAGAAAAACCGTCTCCGTCTCCGGCGGATGCTGTTTCAGATGACGCAGCGACTCGACCGCCTCCGGCAGGCCATATTGCTCCCCGCCGACGTCGAGGACGAATCGCCCCCCCCGAACCTCTCCCCGTTGTTCCAGCCGCCGCAGGATTGGGAGAAGCCGATACCAGGGAGGCGCTCCCTCTTCGCGGCCCATGAGATCCCTGAAGAGAATCCCATAGCGCTGAAGAAGCTGCCAAGCCCACGCCTCGATGCGATCTTCAGGTGGAATGGTATCGGGAGCGGAGGGGAGGATGGTCCATCTTCCGCTTCCGCGCGCGCGGGGCGTCCGCTTCCACCCGCGCCGCCGTCGGGAGAGGGCGGCGCGCTCCGCACGATTCGGGTCGGTCAGCAACCGGACCGCCGAGAACCCATCGCCTGTGACCAGACCGGCGGCGACCAGCTCCCAAAGGGCTTCGTCGATTTGGGTCGAAAGAAGGCGGGTGGCGGAGAGAAGATCGGAGATAAACGACGCCCCCTGCCGGCGGAGCGCTTCAAGGACCGTCTTCGCATTTTCGCTGAGAAAGGGAAGCTCTTCCAATGATGTTCTGAGCCAGCCGAGATCTTCCCGCGCCATGAGCGAGATCGGAAGGTTTCGCGTCGCCTGCCGGGGCCGGCCCGGTTCGTCGCCGTTGCTCTTCTTCGCGACGGGCGGGCTGAGTCGTCCCCAGGCGACTTCGCCGTTCAAGCAGAGCTCATCGAGCCAGGCCGGATTGTAGCGGGCGATCCGGGAGGGGAGGATGATCCGCTCCCACGCGCTGGCCGCAATCTCGAATCCCTGGAGCTGCTCGATCACCGAGAAGAGTCCCTCGCGTCCATGCAGCTGCGTTTTCGGAAGGAGCCGATGCCACTGCAGGAGGAACTGGAGGAAGGTTTCCACCGAGGCCGGCTCGATCTGACGCCGCAGGCGGTCGAGTGTCAGACGGTGGATACGTGCAAGCAACCGACGTGCACACCATTCGGTCTCCGGTGCATCCGGCGTGAAGCGCCCCCGCAGGACAAAACCTTCCGCTTCCAATGCCCCTAACGCTGATTCAACGTGGTCCGGATTCAATCCAAGATCATGAGCGATCTGGGCTGTTGTGGCCGGGCCGACCACCTCCAACCGCCCGCGCGCCAGCGCCACCCATCCTTCGGAGGCCGACCCATCTTGGCGAATCCCGTCCGGAATCGTCGGCGTCGTCTGCGGAACGAGATCGGGCCGGGCGGCATGAGCCATCGGCCACTGCTCGACGGCGATCCAGAAGCGCCGGCCATCCGGACCGCGTGCTTCGACCGCACGGCCGGAGAGGCGGAGCGTGTGAAAGAAGGGGGCCCACGCTTCACCCTCGGCGGCCGGGAGCATTCCGATCAAGAGGAGCGCATCGTGCAGCTCGTCGGCGTCGCGGACCAACGGCCAGGCCTCTTTCCGGACCTGCTCGATGGCGAGCGGGTCGAGACGGCCGATGTCGCGGACCGACTCCACCGTCAGCGTCCGCCGGGTCGCCACCGCCCGCGCCCGCCGTTCTTCCAGCGGCGCGTCATCCAGGAAGGCATACGGGCTGGCATTGAGAATCTGGTAGGCGAAAGGGGTCGGCTCGCGCGTGTCGGCGGCGGTGATTTCGATCTCGCCCCGTTCAATCGCACGCAGCAGATCGAGCCAGCCGTCGATATCCATCGCCTCATGCAGACAGTCGACGATCGTCTGCTCGACCAGGGGATGATCGGGGACCGGGATGTCTCCCGGCAGGTTTTCCCGGCAGGCGACCTGTTGCGGGAAGACGGCGCAGAGCAGGTCGTCCGATTTCATCCGCTGGAGCGCCGGCGGGACCCGCTTGCCGTTCCGCTGACGCAGGATCGCGAGCGAGCGGTTGGCGTTCCACCGCCACCGTGTGTTGAACATCGGCGCGGCGAGGAGCGCCTGGACCAAAATCTCCCGGCCCTGCTCGGCGCGGAGCATCTTCGCAACCTGTTCGAGCGGGAAGCTCTGCTGCGGCCCGAGCGAAAGAACGATGCCGTTGTCGTCGGCGCTCGCCTGCAGCTCAAAATCAAACGTCCGGCAGAAGCGCTTTCGCAGGGCGAGTCCCCACGCCCGGTTGATCCGCCCGCCGAAGGGGGAGTGAATCACCAGCTGCATCCCCCCCGACTCATCGAAGAAGCGTTCGAAGAGAAGATGCCGCTGGGTGGGGAGAAGACCGATCGCGGCTTTCTGTGCCTGGGCATAATGGACCATCTGGCGGGCGCCGAATTCATCCAGCGCCGCCTCTTCCCTCAGCCACGCGGCGGCCTCGTCGGGCCGATCGACCCGGTCGGAAAGTTCTTCGCGCAGATCGGAAAGCGCCGCCGACAGCTCCACCGTCCGCGCCGGCGCTTCGCCGCGCCAGAAGGGGATCGTCGGAGGGGCGCCGTGGGCGTCGGTGACGACGACATCGCCGCCGCGGACATGAACGACACGCCAGGAGGTGTTTCCCAAGAGAAAGACATCTCCCGAGAGGCTCTCGACGGCGAAATCTTCATCGACCGATCCGACGACGATCTTCTCCGGCTCCGCCACCACCCGATAGTCGGCCAGCTCCGGGATCGCGCCGCCGGAGGTGATCGCCGCCAGGCGGGCCCCGCGCCGGGCCTTGATCTTCTTGTTCACCCGATCGTGATGGAGGTACGCCCCGCTCCGGCCGAGCCGGGTGGCGAATCCTTCGCTCAACATCTGAACGACTGCGCCGAATTTCTCTCGCGTCAGCTGATGATAGGGCCAGGCGGCGCGGCTGAGGTCGAAGAGGGCCTGCTCGTCCATCTCCCGGTCGGCCGTCTCGGCGATGATCTGCTGCGCCAGGATATCGATCGGCGCCTCCGGCGGAATGATCCGGTCGAGGCGGCCATGGCGGATCGCCCGGATCAGCGCGGCGCACTCGATCAACTCATCCCGCGTGAGGGCAAAGAGCCGGCCCTTGGGGGTGAGGCCGAGGGCATGGCCGGAGCGCCCGACCCGCTGCAGGAAGGTCGCGATCGACCTGGGGGAGCCGACCTGGATGACCAGATCGATGAAGCCGATATCGATCCCCAGCTCCAAGGAGGCGGTGGCGACGACCGCCTTGAGCTCTCCCGCTTTTAGACGCTGCTCCGCTTTCAGCCGGATCTTTTTCGAGAGGCTGCCGTGGTGGGACGAGACCGCGTTCTCTCCGAGAAGTTCTGCGAGCTGATGGGTCACCCGCTCCGCCAGCCGGCGGGTGTTGACGAAGACGAGGGTGCTTCGATGCTGCTGGATCAGCGCCGCGAGGCGATGGTAGACCTCGGCCCACTGCTCGTTCGAGCAGACGGCGGAGAGCTCGCTGGGAGGAACTTCGATGGCCAGATCGAGATTGCGCTGGTGGCCGACATCGACAATCGCGCAGGGGGAATGTCCATTGGCATCGACCCGTTTGCTGCCGATCAAAAACCGCGCGATCTCTTCCATCGGCCGCTGTGTGGCGGAGAGGCCGATCCGGACCGGCCGTTTATTACAGAGCGCTTCCAGCCGCTCGAGCGAAAGAGCCAGGTGCGATCCCCGTTTGTCCCGCGCGACGGCATGGATTTCATCGACGATCACCGTCTCCACCGTCCGCAGAATCTCCCGGCTTTTCTGTGCGGTGAGCAAAAGATAAAGAGATTCCGGCGTCGTCACCAGAATGTGCGGCGGCTTCCGGAGCATTGCCTGCCGCTCGTGCGAGGGGGTATCGCCGGTTCGGACCAGCGCCCGGATCTCCGGAAGCTTCACCCACTGTTTGACGGCGCGCTTTTGGATCTCCTCCAGCGGCGTCTGAAGGTTTCGTTGTACATCGCTGCTGAGCGCTTTGAGCGGCGAAACATAGAGGACCTTCACTTCATGGGTGAGCCGCCCCGCGATCCCGTCCCGAACCAGCCGATCGATGGCGCAGAGAAAGGCCGCCAGCGTCTTTCCCGATCCGGTCGGCGCGGCGATGAGTGTATCTTCGCCCGAGAGAATAGGGGGCCAACCGAGTTTCTGCGGCTCGGTCGGCTCGCCGAATTTTTCTCTGAACCAGTCGGCAATAATGGGATGAAAGGGGGTTAAAGACATGAGGGTCATTATACACTTTGGGAGGGGGGTAGGGAAGAGCGAGAGGAAATAGGAAAGGGAAGGACCGGCATTTTTCACGTGGATGAGAATGAGAATTGTGGTAGAGTGTGGATTGCCTTAACAGAACCGGACTACTTGAGAGATTAACTACGCACTCGAAGCGACCGTGAAACACCGCGGGGTTTTATACTAGGCGGCGGGCCACCTTGATCGTGAGGGGGGCAGATGCGAAGAATTTTTCTCATTGTTCTGATAATTATCCTATCCGGGTGCAGCACCTTCCGGAGCGCCAAGCTTTTTGCCCCCACCTGGTTCGGATTCGTTCAGATCGACGACGGCGTTTATGTCGATGCGTCGATGCCGTCCTCCCAACGCGAGACATTGCTGGAGACGATCGGCGCCGCGAAGGCGCGCGTCTCGGATTTCTTCGGCCGTCTCAAAGGCAACCCTACGATTTATGCTTGCTCCACCGAGGCTTGTTTTGTTTCAAACGGCGGTGTGACCGCAAGAGGAAAAGCGTATGGATCGTCCAGAGTGTTGCTCTCTCCCCGCGGACTCGGCCTGGTGACGATCTCTCACGAGTTGACGCATGTCGAGCTTTACCGCCGGGTCGGTGATTTCAGGGCCTGGCATGCGATCCCACCCTGGTTCGATGAGGGGCTGGCGGTTCTGGTCAGCCAAGACCCCGACTACACCATCGATACGTGGCTTCGGGCCACCGACAACGGCCGGGGCGCTCCGGCGCTCAAACTTCTCGGCAATGCGGTCCCCTGGGCCGATGGGCAGCGGAGCTACGGCACGGCGAGGCAAGTCGTCGGAGAGTGGCACTCCCGCGCCGGCTCGGAAGGGCTTTTCCGTCTCATCCGCGGGATCAAGGCAGGCCACGATTTCGACACCCTGTTCGGCCGCTATCCCTACCTGCCGATCCCGTCGGACCCGCTGCCCCACACCGTCGCTACACAGAACGCGAGTTGGACGCCGTGAGTCCGTTCGCGCTTCTTTCGCGCCCCCGTCGGCGACCGCGCACGACCGAAACGAACTCCCACTCCCGACCCCGAGCAACATTCGTCTCCCATTCTTTTCATTCAATTAAAAAAAGATATTGACACCGTAAATCCGGATGGAGTATCTTGTCGATGATATTGAGATTGATTCTCAATTCCAGTCAGTGAGGCTCGCGCCGTAGCATATTGGCCCAAAGCCCAAAGCCGAATCACTTCGGCTTTGGGCTTTTTTATTTTCACCGGGCGGAAACGGGGCGGGCGATCTTTTTTCAGGTAGGAGGAATCTTATGGACGCGGTCTTTCATCGGTTGGCCCTCTTGGGGGATATATGGGTGCTCTGGCTGCTCGTCGCCGCCAGCGTGGTTTCTTTGGGGGTCATGCTGGAGCGGGGGTGGGTTTTCCGGAAAAACCGGCTCGACTTTCCGCGTTTTCTGGAGACGTTGGCCGGTTGCTTGGAAGAGGGAGATCTGGCGGGTGCGCGGCAGGCGGCGGAGAACGGACGGGGGGTCGAAGCGCGGGTGGCGGCGGCGGGGCTGGCGCACTTTGCCAAAGGGCCGGCCTCCGTGTCGGAAGCGATGACCTCCCGTCTGGTGCTGGAGCGGGCCGCGTTGGAGCGGAATTTGATCATCCTCGGGAGTCTCGGGAACAACGCGCCGTTCATCGGATTGTTCGGCACGGTCCTCGGCATCATCAAAGCCTTCAACGACCTCGCCACCAGCGGGCAGTCGGGGATCGGCGTCGTGATGGTCGGCATCTCCTCGGCGCTGATCGCCACGGCGTTCGGAATTTTCGTGGCGATCCCGGCGGTGGCGGCCAACAATGCCTTTCACACGAAGGTAAAGCGGGTGAGCGCCAACGCCCAGAGCCTCATTCACAGGATGCAGGTCTATTTGAGGGATGAAACCAAGCGGGACCAACATCGCCTTGTCGGCGCAACGGAAGAGGAGAAGGAAGAGGTGCGCGCATGAGCGGATCGGATTCCGGCGACGACGGGGCGGTCACCGGCATCAATGTCACGCCGCTGGTCGACGTGGTGCTGGTGCTCCTGATCATCTTTATGGTCACGGCCCATTTTACCTCCAACGGGGAGCTGAAGATCAATCTCCCCAAGACCGCCGCGGCGGAGGCCCCTCCCACCGCCGCCGGCCTGATCGTCTCGCTCGACGGCGACGGCCGTCTTTATTTGATGGAAGAAGCGGTCGATCTCAACGGCCTGAAGGCGAACCTGGCGCGCGAGGCGGAGTTGAATCCCGGCGTGCGGGTGACATTGTCCGCCGACGGCGGGATTCACTACCAACAGGTGGTCGGCGTTCTCGACGCGATCAAGCAATCGGGGGTCACGCGGGTGGCGTTGGCGTCGGAGCAGGGGGCGTCGCCTTAAGATGATTCTCCTTAAGCAGATATTCAGCGGCACAAGTATCGGGATCTTTCTCTCAACCCTCGTCCATGCCGGATTGGGCGGCGGGGTCTACTATACCTTGACCTCGGCCGTCGAGCCATCCCCCCGCGTTGTGGCCGAACTCGACCTCTCCATGACGTCGCTTTTACCGGCTCCCCCCGCCCCGCCCCCGCCGCCGGGACCGGGAGCCCAGGCGAAAACAACGCCCGCTCCGGTCCGGACCGTCGCGAAGAAGCGGGCGGCGGCGTCTTCTCTCCCCCAGAAGGAGACGCCGCCGAAGCCGGAAGCGATCATCCCGCCGGTCGTTTCGGAAGTCTCCTCCGATCTTCCGGAGGTTCCGGAAGCGCCTGAAACCCCCTCCACGGAGGAGGCTCCTTCGGGGGTCTCTTCCGTGGAGGCTCAGGAGACAGACGCGGGCGAGTCCGCCGCAGAAGAACCTGTCTCCGTCGCCGCGGCGGAGAGCGGCGAACCCGGGGGTGTGACCGGGGGAATTCCGGGGGGGACTCCCGGCGGGGAGATGGGCGGGGTGTCCGGGGGATCGGCCGGCGCCGCGGGCCGCTACCTTTCCGCCGCTCAAGTCGCCAAACTCCCTCAATGGGTCGACAATCTCATCACCCCCCGCGACTACCCCCGCTCGGCGCGCCGGAGGGGGAAGGACGGACGGGTGCTCCTCTCGGTTTTCATCGACGCGGCCGGCCGGGTAAGGGATGTCCGTCTGTTGCAGGGAAGCGACGAAGCCTTGAACGAAGTGGCCCTTCGCAAAGTCCGGGAGGCGGTCTTCACCCCGGCCTACAACCGGGAGGGGGAGCCGGTCGCCTGCAAGGTGACCCTCCCGATCCGGTTCCATTTACAATAGGTTCAAAATCAAAACACTCACCTCTAAAAGAGAAAGGAACATCCGAGAATGAGACAATTGAAACGGACCTGCCGCCGCAACCGGCGGCTGGCGGAAGCGACGGCGAAGAAAAGAAGCGTAAAACAATCCCCTGCAGAGATCAGACCGCGCAAAGGGCGTTTCGCCCAATCGATCGTCAGCGTCATCGGCGCGGCGGCTTTGATCGGCATGGGGACGGTCGCCTGGGCGCAGCAGACCAACGAGGAGTCGGCCGTCCTTCCGGAGGTGGTGGTGCCGGGGCAACAGGAAAGAGATGAGGACTCCTACAAGCCCGAAGCGCCCGCCTCGCCGAAATTTACCCAGCCGCTGGTCGACATCCCGCAGACGGTCACCGTGATTCCCGAGGCGGTGATCGAAGAGCGGGGGGCGACGACGCTGCGCGACGTGCTGCGCAACGTCCCCGGCATCTCCCTCCAGGCGGGAGAAGGGGGAGGGGGGCCGCCCGCCGACAACCTGTCGATCCGCGGATTTAACGCCCGGACCGACCTCTTCATCGACGGCGTCCGCGATTTCGGCGGCTATTTCCGCGATCCGTTCAACATCTCACAGGTCGAGGTATTCAAAGGCCCCGCTTCTTCGTACGCCGGGCGCGGCTCGACCGGCGGCGCGATCAATCTGGTCAGCAAGCGGCCGCTCCTCGATCCCTTCTACGGAGGGACGATCGGGATCGGCACCGATAATTACAAACGGGCGACCCTCGACCTCAACCAGCCTCTGGAAGGATTACAGGGAACCTCCCTTCGCCTCAATGCCCTCTGGCACGACGCCGACGTTCCCGGCCGCGACGAGGTGACCAACCAGCGCTGGGGAGTCGCCCCGTCGATCGCCTTCGGCCTCGACACGCCGACCCGGCTGACCCTCAGCTACTCCCATCTCGATCAGGACAACATGCCCGACTACGGCATCCCCTGGGTGCCGGCCGGCAACAGCGACCCGGTGCTGGCGACCTACGCCGATGAGGCGGCGCCGGTCGACTTCAGCAATTTCTACGGCCTCAAGGATCGCGATTTCGACGAGGTGATCACCGACATCGCCACCGCGGAGATCGCGCACGATTTCAGCTCTTCCTTCAGCCTCCGCAATCTGACCCGCTACGGCCAGACCCGGCGCGACTCGGTCACCACCGCCCCGCGCTTTGCCGATTTAGATCCGGGACCGGCGACGGTGCAGGGGACGGTGATCAACCGGAATCTGCAATCGCGCGACCAGACCGACACGATTCTCGCCAACCTGACCGACCTGACCCTCCGGTTCCGGACCGGCGGGATCGACCATGCGGTGACGACCGGGATCGAATACAGCCATGAAACTTCGGTCAACTATCTCCGGACAGGGCCGCTGTCGCAGACAGATCTCTTCAACCCGAATCCGGACGACCCCTATCCCGACTCGGTCCGGCGGACCGGCGCCAAAAATGACGCAACCGCGAAGGCCGGGGCGGTCTACCTCTTCGACACCCTCGGACTCGGCGAGCGATGGGAGGTCACCGGCGGCCTGCGGTGGGACTACTTCGACCTTGACTACCAATCCCGCGCGGCCGATGGAATGGTTACCCCGCTGGAGCGGACCGACCGGATGCTCAGCTGGCGGGCCGGCGTCGTCTTCAAGCCGACGGCGAACGGGAGCCTCTACGCCGCCTACGGAACGTCGTTTAATCCCGCCGGGGAGGGGTTGACCTTGAGCAGCAGCGTCACGGCCGCGGCCAACGTCGACACCGAGCCGGAGGAGAGCCGGACCTATGAAATCGGAACGAAGTGGAATCTCTTCGAGGAGCGTCTTGCCTTTACGGTGGCCCTCTTCCGGACCGAGAAGACCAACGCGCGGACCCAGGACCCGGTCGACCCCACCGACGTGATCGTCCTGGAGGGGAAAGAGCGGGTCGACGGCGTGGAGCTGAGCGTCGCCGGAAACGTCACCGATCAATGGCAGCTCTTCGGCGGCTATGCCCTTATGAACAGCGAAGTGGTCGAATCGCTCAACGCGGCGGTGGTCGGAAACGAGCTGGCCAATACGCCGAAGCACTCCTTCAGCCTCTGGACGACCCACCAGTTGCCGTGGAATCTCGAAGTCGGGGGAGGTGCGCAGTTCGTCGGTGACCGTTTCTCGAACGTCAACAACCAACGGACCGCGCCGAGCTACTGGCACTTCGACGCGATGGTCGCCTACCGGGCGACCGAGAGCCTGACCCTTCGGGTCAACGGATTCAATCTGGCCGATGAGGAATATATCCAGTCGGTCGGCGGCGGCCACTTCATCCCCGGCGCGGGGCGGTCGGCGATCGCCTCGGCCGACTTTCAATTCTAAGATGAAAGGAGACAACCATGTTATTGAGTATCCCCGATATATTGACGAAGGAGCAGCTTATTGAGGCCCGAAGAGTCCTGGAGCAGGCCGACTGGGTCGACGGGCGCGTCACCGCGGGCCATCAATCGGCCAGGGCGAAGGAGAACATGCAGGTGCGGGAGGGCCATCCCGCCGCGGTCAAAGTCGGCGAGATGATCCTGGAAGCGCTCGGGAAAAGTCCGCTGTTCATTTCGGCGGCCCTGCCGTTGAAGGTTTTCCCGCCGCTCTTCAATCGCTATCAAGACGGCCAGTCGTTCGGCACCCACGTCGACAACGCCGTCCGGCAGGTTCCGGGGACCCCCTACAAAATACGCACCGATCTTTCGGCGACCCTCTTCCTGTGCGCGCCGGACGAATACGAGGGGGGTGATCTGGTGGTGGAAGACACCTATGGCGTGCAAAGTATAAAGCTGTCGGCCGGCCACCTGGTTCTCTATCCTTCGACGAGTCTTCATCATGTCCGGCCGGTGACGCGCGGGACCCGCCTCGCTTCCTTCTTTTGGATTCAGAGCATGGTCCGCGATGATGCCCGGCGATCGATCCTGTTCGATCTCGATCTGGGGATCCAGCGGCTGGAGCGGGACCCGGGCCATCCGTCGGTCGTGCAGTTGACCGGCGTTTATCACAACCTTCTGCGGCATTGGTCGGAGGTGAGTTAGAGGAGGGATGGAAAAATGGAGAAAGTATCGGCCAAACCGGCGATGACGTTCCGGAATATCCTATTCTGGATCCATCTCGCGGCGGGAACCGTCGCCGGTGTCGTGATTCTGGTGATGTCGGTGACCGGCGCGCTGATCGCCTTCGAGCCGCAGATCGTCGATTTCGCGGAGCGGGGGGTTCGGAACGTGCCCCCCCCCGCTCCGGGCGCGCAAAGATTGAACATGGAGACGATCGTGGCGAAGGCGCGGGAAGCATTTCCGGAGGTCCCTCCGAGCGGTGTTTCGATGCGCTCCGAGCCGACCTCCTCCGCCGGGGTCAGCTTCGGCCGGGAGGGGACGCTCTTCGTGAATCCCTATACCGGCGACGTCTTGGGACAAGGCTCGAAGATCCACAAGCTCATGCATGACATTCAAGACTGGCATCGCTGGCTCGGCTCGCGGGAGATCGGAAGGCCGGTCACCGGCGTCTCCAACGCCGCGTTCCTGATCCTGGTCGTCACCGGGGTCTACCTCTGGTGGCCGAGGCGGTGGGCCGGCACGACGCTCAAAGCGGTGACCCGCTTCAACCCGCGCTTGCAAGGGAAGGCGCGCGATTGGAACCGCCATAACGTGATCGGTTTCTGGTGCGCGCCGCTTCTCGTCGTCATCACCCTGACCGGACTGGTCATGTCGTACCGGTGGGCCAACGATCTTCTCTACAGGCTCGCCGGAAATGAGCCCCCTCCGGCCCGGCAGACCGTCCCCCCCGGGCCTCCCCTTGAATTTCCCCTTGACCGGGTCGATCCCCTCTGGGCGCGCGCGGAGGCGCAGGCGCCCGGCTGGGCGTCGATCCGGCTCCGCTTCCCGCAACAGGCGGAGGGGCCGGCGACCGTTTTTATTCAGGAGCCGGCGACCTGGCATCCGAGCCCGCGCTCATTGCTGACGCTCAACCCGGTGACGGCGGAGGTCGTGAAATGGGAGCCGTTTTCCGAATACAACCTCGGAAGAACGTTGCGCGCGTGGGTCCGGCCGATCCACACCGGCGTGGCGGGGGGAATTCCGGGTCAAATCATCGCTCTTATCGGGGCGATGGGAGGGATCATGCTCGCCTGGACCGGTCTCGCCATGGCGTGGCGCCGGATCTTCCAGCGCAAGCGGGAGGCGGTCTCGGCGCCGGCGGTCACTCCGAACCAAACGGCGTCCTGACGGACTTCGGGTCCGCTCGAAATGCGGCGGTCATTCTGCCCGCTCAAAAAAACTTGTAAGGTTAATTCCATTCAGGTATGATATGCCGACGTTGTCGGGGGCGGAAGGGCTCGGCGGTGATCGTCCTTTTCCACGGCGCGCCGCCGCTTTTCCCTGCGGGCATCGATCGGAACCGCATGGACGACAGTTCATAATTTATAAGGAGAGGATGCGCCGGTTTTTTTCGCCGGCGCAGCGATACATTTAACGGGTTCATGTCTGAAATCTTTCCCTATCTTCTTTACCTGAATCTCTCCGCACTGCTTCTCAGCGGATTTTCCCTCTTTTTGTTCGGCCACCGGGTGAAGCGGGGGCACTGGCTGGTCTCGCTGATCTACCTGGGGAGCGTCGCCTACGCCGCGCAGCTTCTTCTGGAGACCTGGATCGTCCCCCCCGGCGGGCGGCTCTATCCCCTCCTCCTCTTTCTGGGGCTCGGGATAGTGACGGCGGCGCTGGCGGAGGAGTGGAACGCCTTGGGCCAGGCGGCGTTCGCCGCGATGGCGGCGAGCGCCGCCAGCCTGATCGGATATACGGGCTATGTGACCTTCACCTCCCACCTCGGTCCGCTGAGTTTCGCCTTTTCGATCGCGCTGCTCCTCCTTCAGTCGGTCGCGATGTTCTTCATGACCGGGCACACCTTCGAAGTGGTCGATGTGATCTGCCGGACCCGGTGGCGGAGGAATTTCTCGATCTGCCCCGCCGAGCGGAACTTCCCGAAGGTCTCCCTCCATCTCCCGGCGTACAACGAACCCCCCCGGATGGTGATTCAAACGCTCGATGCGCTCGCCAAGCTCGAATATCCGAATTACGAGGTGATCGTCATCGACAACAACACGAAAGAGGAGTCGTTGTGGCGCCCGGTCGAAGCGCATTGCCTCCGGCTCGGCTTCAAGTTCTTTCATCTCGACAACTGGCCCGGCTTTAAATCGGGGGCGCTCAATTTCGGTCTCACGCAGACCGATCCGGAGGCCGAAATCATCGGGGTGATCGATTCGGATTACGTCGTCGAGCGGAATTACCTGAAAGATCTGATCGGATTTTTCGACAATCCCAACGTCGCTTTTCTTCAAACCCCGCAGGATTACCGGGACTTCTCGAACGACGACCGCTACGCGGGCGCCTGTTACCGCGCCTACGCCTATTTTTTCGCGGTGTCGATGGCCTCCCGCAACGAGCGGAACGGGATCATCTTCGCCGGGACGATGGGGCTGATCCGGAAGAGGGTCCTGGAGGAGATGGGGGGGTGGGACGAGTGGTGCATCACCGAGGATGCCGAGATCTCCCTTCGAATTCTCAGCCGGGGGTATGAATCGGTCTACGTCGATCGGACCTACGGAAGGGGGCTGATGCCGCTCAATTTCGAGGGGCTCAGGAAGCAGCGTTTCCGTTGGGCCTTCGGGGGGATGCAGATTCTTCGCCTCCATTGGAAAAAGCTCCTCCCCTGGTCGGGCCGGCTCGATCCGGAAAACCGGCTGACCTGGGGTCAAAAGGCCGACTATTGGCTGGGGGGGCTCCAATGGCTCGGCGATCCGCTCGCGTTCGCTTTCACCCTCCTCCTGCTGATCAGCAGCAGCGCCTTCTTGCTGGCCCGATCGGTCTTTTTGCCTCCGATGGCGGTCGCCTCCTTTTTCGGTCCCCCCTTTTTCATCCTGTTCGGGGTAACGAAGTTTTTCTGGGCGCTTCGCATCCGCCTCGGCTGCACCCTTCGGGAGGCGTTCGATGCATTCATGGTGATTTTGGGTCTGACCTGGGTCGTGACGCTCGCGTGCCTTCTGGGCCTCACGAAGAAGGAGGGGGTTTTTCTCCGGACCCCCAAACAGCGGGGAGAGGCGGCGGCGATCCGCTCTCTCCAGATCGTGGCGAAAGAAGGGGTGATTCTCGGCGTTTGTCTCCTCTCCTCGATCGGCCTGATCTTCAGCGGCCCGACGAACGGGACGCTCCTCCTTCTCGCCTCCCTTCTTGGATGGCAGGGGTTTATTTACGGGTCGTCCCTTCTGGTGAGCCTCTGGAGTTATCGGAGCGAGCAGAAGGTGACCGATCCGGTTCTTCTCCAGACGTCGCGGACGACCGGGGAGCGGTTCCGGTCGATGGTCACCGACCGGCGGGGCGCCCTGGGGCTCGCCGCGGTCGGCGGGTTCGTCGCCTTCTTCTTTTATTTTTCGGTCACCCTCGCTCCGGATCAGGAGAAGGTCTTCCGAACGCTTCCGGCCGAGCGGCCGGAGATCCCCTCCGCCCCCCGGGCGTTGATCAACAACCCTCCCGAGGCGCTCATCCGGGCCAAGGTCTTTTCGGAGGAGAACGCGGCTCTGTCGAAGGATATCGATGCGGCGGTGGCGCTCTGGAGCCGGGACGGGGTGATCCGGGACGTCAACTATACCCTCCATGATGAAAGCGACGACCGTGTCTGGCGCGGCCTCGACCAGATTCGGACGCGATACGAAGAAGAGTTCGGCCTGCGGACGTATGTCAACTTAAGTCATCAGAACCTCTCCATGTTCATCGAGGAGGAGAAGGCGTCGGTCGTGAACGATCTGAGCGCGACGATTCAATCGGCCGGAAAAGAGCAAAAGGTTTTCTTGTCCATGGGGGACCGGTGGACCTTTCGGAAAGAAGGGGAGGAATGGAAAATCAGCAGTTTAACCGTCAACCGCACGCCGCGCTGAAGCTCGGTTTCGGAATGTTGGCCGTTTTTGTTCTATCCCTCATCATCGATCCCGCCGCCGGGCGGGCGATGCAGCTGGAAGGATACGGCGCCTGGGAGGGGGACAGCCATGGCGTCGGATTCGGCTTCTACAGCGTCAGCCTGATTGGTCCGTTGAACGAGCGTTTCGCCTGGATCGGGAAGGTCGAGGGGAGCTATCTCTACTACGATTTCGGATCGGACGATCAGCAGACCGACGTGACGTCGCCCGGCGCCGGCCTGTTTGCGGGGGGGCGGCTCACGGCGGGAGCGACGATGGCGCAGCTTCTCGCCGGCGTTGAACGGCGGTGGGACCGGAAGGTGGAGCGTTTTGCCGGCGGGGAGAGGAGGAGCGACCTCGACCTCCAGCAGGGAGGGGTCGTGCAGGGGATGGTTGACCACTCGATCGGAAAGCGGGCGGTCGTCAACGGATTCTCCTCCCACAGCTTCAAGAGCAGATACAGCTTCGGCCGGCTCGCGGTCAAGCTTCCGGTGACCCGCAGCGGGAACTGGACCGATCGGCTCGCCGTCGGCCTCGAAGCGATCCTCCAGGGGAACCGGGATCTTCTCACCCGCCAGGGGGGCGGGTTCATCGAGATCGACGTGATCCCGGGGAGGTTTTCGTTCGGGATGAAAGGGGGATTCAAGCGGACCCGGTTCTCGGAAGGGGAAGATCAGGAGGGATCTTATGTCGGCCTGCAAGCCTATACCCGGTTTCGCTAGCCCTCTTTAACAAAGGAAGGAGGTCACTTTCGGTAACTCGCAAACGACTTCGGCGTCTCCCACAGGCGCACTTCGGAGACCGGAAGTTTTTGCGAGACGGCGTAGTCGTAGATCAGCTTCGAGATCGCCTCGGCGGTGGGGTTTTCGTCGATGAGGTAGTAGCGCTCCTTCCTCTCCTCCAGCGCGGGGATCAGCGGGTCGCGGCGGCAGAGGATCATGTTGTGGTCGAGGTTGTCGTCGATCCAGACCTGAACCACCTGCTTGATCTCCTCGAAGTCGCGGACCATCCCCAGCTCGTTCAATTTTTCAGAATAAAGCTCGATCTCGACCTTGCCGTTGTGGCCGTGAAGATGGCGGCACTTGCCGCTGTAGTTGAGAAGGCGGTGGCCATAGCAGAAATGGATTTCGCGGGTGACTTTATACATCGATTGTCCCTTTCAAATTAAGCAATCAGCCGTCCGCCGTCGACGACAATCGTCGCGCCGGTCATGAAATCGGTCCCCTCGATTAAGAAGAGAATGGCATTCACGATGTCCTGCGGCGATCCGACCTTCTTCAGCGGCGTATTCCGCGAGATCTCCTCCTCTTCCATCGGGTCGAGGTTCTCGGGGAGGAGAATCGGGCCGGGGGCGATGGCGTTCACCTCGATTTTGGGGGCCAATGTCTTGGCGAGGCCTTTTGTCATCGCGATCACCCCCGCCTTCGAAATGCAGTAGGGGAGATAATCGACGTAGGGGCGAAAGCCGGACCAGTCGGCGAAGTTGATAATCTTCCCCCCCTCTTTCTGCATCGCCTTCGCCGCCGCCTGGGCGCAGAAGAAACTTCCCTTGAGATTCGAATCGAGGGTGAGATCCCAATCCTTCTCGGTGACCTCGAAGAGCGGGGTCTTAAAAAAGACCGCCGCATTGTTGACCAGAACGTCGAGGCGGCCGAGGACCTTGACCGTCTCCTGAACGATCCGCTCGCAGTCGCGCCCTTTGGCGAGATCTCCCTGAACGGCATGCGCGGTTCCCCCCCGCTTCTCGATCTCTTTGACGACCGTTCGAGCTTCTTTTTTGGAGCGATTGTAATGGATGGCCACCTGCGCCCCTTTCTCGGCGAGGGCCAGCGCGATCGATTTCCCGACCCGGCGGCCGGCACCGGTGACGAGGACCGTCTTTCCTTTGAGTTTCATTCGAGCATTGCTCCCGTTTGCAGAATTTCGCTATGATAGTATGCGGGGCGGAAAAGATCAAGGAGGGATCGGGTCTTCCCTTTTTTGCCGGGTGTCAAGATTTCCGTCGGTATCGGACAATATTGTGCCAGAAAATTTGATCGAAATACAACTTCGGAATTGATTTGATGAAAGCACTTTGTTAGAATCGGCTCCTATCTCGGAAGTCCAGGCTGGTATGAAAGGTCGGAAGGGAAGAGGCAGAGAAGAAAAGGTGCTTGCTTTAGTCAGCGGCGGGATCGACAGCGCGGTGCTGGTGTCGGAGTTGTCGGCTCAGTTTACGGCGGTGGTCCCCTTCTATATCCGGAACGGATTTGCCTGGGAGAAGGCCGAGCTTCACTGGCTCCGCCGTTACCTCAAAAGAATCGCCTTCAAGACCATCGCCCCCCTTAAGATCGTCGACCTGCCGCTTCGGGATATCTACCCCGATCATTGGAGCCTGACCGGAAAGAAAATCCCGTCCTTTGAATCGGAGGATGCGGCTGTCTACCTTCCGGGAAGAAATATCATTCTTCTCTCGAAAGCGGCGGTGTACGCGGCGCTGCAAGGGATCGCCTTCATCGCGTCGGGCATTCTGAAGGGGAATCCTTTCCCCGACAGCACCCCCCTTTTTTTCAGGACGATGGAGACCGCCCTGTCGGAAGGTCTCCGGGCCCCCCTCACGGTGGTCACCCCCTATGCGCAGCTCTCCAAACGCGAGGTGCTGGAGCGCGGGCGCGCTCTTCCCCTCTTCCTCACCTTCTCCTGCATCGCGCCGAAGGGGAGGGCCCATTGCGGAAACTGCAACAAGTGCGCGGAGCGGATGCGGGCTTTCCGGGCCGCCGGCCTCTCAGATCCAACCACGTATCGATCGATGCCAAGCGTGAAAGGAAAGTCTCATGACTGACAATGCCGCAACCTTCCCAGACCCGTCCGGTTGGGAGCGGCGAAGCCGGACCTTCCCGAATCGGCTCCGCCGAAAACTGAACGACTATTGGTTGATCCCCCTTCTGATCTGCTACCTTCAACTTTCGACCCAGTTCATTTACCCGGCCGAGCCGCCGCTGGAGCGGCTTTACAAGGGAAACAGGACCTTCGTCCAAGGGATTCCGATCTTCTACAAAATCGCGACCCACGAATTTCCTTACACATTGATGGGGCATTTTTATGAGATCGCCGACCATCATCTTTACCGGTTCGACTTAAACCAGGTTTCCCACCGCGATCTGAGGGTGGCGCTCGAATCTCCGGAGATCGGTCAAGAGATTTACGATCGCTT